>CAZIIZ010000042.1:0-10633 GCA_964539225.1 uncultured Hyphomicrobiales bacterium
CCTGCGTATATTTCAAGAGTGATGACTAAGCAAATTAAATCTTCGGACGGTACTTTAGATTTAGACGAAGTGCAAGAATTAGTACGTCCGGAGAATGTTCATTTTCCGGTAACTTCTATGCTTTGCTTAGAGAATACCCATAATTCGCTCGGCGGAAGAGTAGTGCCATTGGACTATATTCATAAAGCTAAAGCAGTAGCCCAAGCCAATAAATTACATTTTCATTGCGACGGAGCCAGATTGTGGAATGCCTCGGTAGCGGCAAATGTCAGTATGAAAGATTATTGCACTCCATTCGATTCTGTTTCTTTATGTTTATCGAAAGGATTGGGAGCTCCAGTGGGATCTGTGTTGGTCGGATCGGAATTATTCATTGCCAAGGCTAAACGATTCCGCAAATTATTAGGCGGCGGAATGCGACAAGCCGGCATAATTGCAGCAGGCGGCATTTATGCAGTCGAAAATCATTTCGATCGCTTGAAAGATGACCATGCAAATGCTAAAACATTCGCGAAAATATTATCTGAAGCTAAATTCTTAGAAGTGGATTTGAATTCTGTAGAAACTAACATGGTATTCTTCAAATTCAAAAGCGATATAGACCAAAATTTAATTGTTAATAAATTAGCGGAAAAAGGCGTTGCTATCGGTGCAGCCGGCAAACATACATATAGAGCTGTATTCCATCTGCAAGTATCTGCCGACCAATCCGTGCGAGCCGGCAATGAAATTGTGCAAACTATAGCCGAATTATCAGGGAATAAATAATATGAGGAATTGTTTTTTCATAATTATTGCCTCTTTAATTTTAAGCTTTGCTTGCAATCAGACAGGTTTAGCTCAAGAGAAAACTGGTTCTACGACTAAGGAAAAAACTAAGTTGTTGGAATCTTATGGGCTGCTCAGTTCGTCGTCTCTATATTTATCGTATTTATCGCTTACGTACATCGAGAAAGATATACCCAAAGCAGAGAATAAAGAAGATATTAATACTATAATAATGTCCGTGCATAAGATTAATTCTATGCTGCAACGAGACATAGAAAAATTAAAATTAGAAGTTAAGCTGTCCGGCGATGATTTGAAATATATGGACTCGATGACCGAAATTGCGACTATGCTGATTGACGATGCTAACTTACTGAAAAAATATGCAGATACTAAAAAGGCACAGGACAGGCAGAAATACCTCGACCACCACGCCTTGCTATTCGATAAAATGAACAAATTATTCTATGGAGAAAAGGACAAAAATGAAATCAATGAATGAAACTGAGATACAAGAGTATCTAAAACTCTTCAAATATAAATTATCTTCTAAAGTGAAATTCGAAGATGTGGACTCATTCGGAGTAGTGCATAATATTAAATTTCTATATTGGATGGAATGGGCAAGAACTGAATATTTGAGAGATGTATTATTTCCCGGTCATAAGGGAAATTTCCTGCTTGAATTTCCGGTGATGGTAGTTCGCAATGAAATTGATTATATCGGAGCCGCCAGATTCAATCAGGAATATTCAATCCTGTGCAGAATCGAATCCGTCGGCAAATCATCTATTAAATTTGATAACGTAGTTTTGCTCGACGATAAGCATCCAATAGTACGCTGCCGTTCGGTGTTCGTGCATGTAGATTCAAATTTCCAAGAGAAGCGACCAATTGGTAAAGATGTGATAGAGAAAATTCATAAGTTTGAAGGAAATCATTAATTTTTAAAAGCCGGAACTCCTTTTACAAATAAGCGGAGTTCCGATTTTAACATTCGAGCAATTATTTCTACAAAATATATTAGAATTATATTAACAATTTACCGACAATTATTTATTTTTCAATATCAATATAATTGATTATCAAAAGGGCAATATCCTTTATTATCTTTTTTGCTTGAGATTTTCATGCAATTGCAATTTCTGCATATTTAGTGTTAGTAATAGCATTATATATACCAATAAAATTAAAAATAATAGTAACAAAATATTGGTTTTCGCTGATTATTAAACAATTAACAGTAATACTGTATTTTATGATTCATAATTTAGCATGCTCGTCGAAGAAATTTGTATGTTCACAGATTAGCCCTAATTTTAATCAATATATTTTTTATTTTTGTTATTTGAGAGTTTACAAAAAATATCTACGATTTACCATGTGTATGGTTATTTCTTCATAAATATCAATAATTCGTAGATATTGATGTAACAAATATACTCTGCCGAGCGGAGGAAAGATATTCCCGCTTGGCGAGAGACTGCTACAAGATTAGCCTCTTCCGTTAGCAGTCCCCACACCAAAGACGAAACTCTTTCCACGAAGAGGCTTTCGCCCGCAGGGTATAGGTTTAACTATACTGATTATGAGACGGTAGAGTCTCATAATATATTTTAAAATTTAAGGAATGAATAATATGAAAAGAATTTTAGTTTTATTAAGCTTGTTTATTTGTCTTGCTTTTAGCAATGCACTTTCAGAGTGCAAATTGCCTCCAGGCGTGAGTGATACTCCTGCTTGGACAGAAGGCAATCCTGTAAGAGTACGAGTTCATGACGAATACGAAGTATATGCTGAATATGATGTTTGTTGGAGAGTAAATTCTAATGGAGAAAAAGAAGTTATTTTGGGAGAGTATAGGCTAGTTGGGATTGGTTCTCCTGGAATAGGGTTATATGAAATAGCCGATATTTTATGGAGACAACATATAAAGCAAGTAAATATTGAAGAAATTTTATTTGACTATGCTGTTGGACAAACCATCGTTTCTCAAAATGTGTTTGGTGATGATGATATTCTTAAATGTCCTAATTATAAAAACAAATACTACAATGTATTTAAAGCGACCTGTATTTCTGAACCATATTATGATTTTAAAAATAATGAAGGAAGACTAATTCAGACCCCTTGCGATGGTTCGGGATATTGTAAATATGAATATAAGTATTGCTATAAAGAAATAGATGGGCAATTAGTTGCAACTTATAGTAAGACTTTAATGGAACATATTGGCACGCAATGCCCTGAAACTTACGTCAATATTGGAAATGGTAAAGTGTTTAAATGTTTCCCGAAAATGTGTTACCCTGACAGAAAAGATATCAAACTGGTAAATGAACTTGATATTTTAACGTACGACGACGCACATTATTATGATAAATTTAATTTATCGGCTGTACCTAATACAAGTAATTAATTTAAAATTGAGGTTAAAATGAAATATTTCTGGTTATTTGTTTTTGTAATGAGTTCAATTGACATGTCGGCACAAATTCTTGAGCATTGGACAGTTGATAACAGCTTTTTAGAATCTCCTATGGTACGAACTACTTTCCGAGATAGTCAGAATAGAATTTGGTTGTCTGATTTGGACGATCTATTCTATCGGGATAATGACGGATGGCACGACGTAACCGACAGCATAAAATCTAAAATGGTTAGTTCAATGGGTGGCGGTCTTGCAGGAATAATGTATATTTCTGAAGATAAATACGGCAATATTATCGCTACAAATAATGTGGGAATGGCGATTTATAATAACCGTGATTGGCAAGTATTCTCTGCCAGGGCAAATACACACATGAACTTTATTTATTCTACAGGTTTCTGCAATGATAAATTATATTTCACCTCTGCCGGCACTTATGGTTTAAGGCTCATGAATTATGATTCTACATCTAAAAAGTATAGCCATAGCATTACAGATGTAATTCAGCAGCCCGATAGTATTACTAGCTTGTATAAGTTTGAGGTTCAAGGCAGTACCTTAATTATCCTAGCTGATAGTGGTTTGGCATTGTATCATACAGAAACAAATAGCTGGGGATTTATTTCTCAAGTTAATGGTTTTAGTCTTAGACATTGTAATTCCTTCACTCATCGACAAATTCTAATGAATAAATATGGTGTAATTTCAATTCTTTCTACAATCGAAGATTCCATATTTTCCGGGCATCCAGAGAAAGACGTATATCATACTGAAATTACTCGTATTTATGGGAATGTATCAGCTAAATCATATCCGGTTTATAATCGAGTTTGGAAGAAAGCATTGCCTCACAGTATAATTTATATTGACGAAGCTCAAGATTCTTTGTTATTAGCTTATGAAAACCAATTGTATCTATTTCATGAAAGCTTTGGATACAAATTAATACCAAAGCCGGATACCATTTCGCCAACTGATTGGATTATCTTTGATTTGTTTAAGGTTAGCGAAAATGAAATATGGTTAGGTACGGCTCAGGCAGGGATTTATGTTTGCGATTTGAAGCAGTTACTTAATACAGCTACAACGGCGAACGTAGAAATTGACCCATATTTACCGAATATGAGTATTTCTTCGATTTATCCTCAACCTAATTCGAATTTTGTAAACTTTGAATACTATTTACAAAGTGGATTATTTACTGATTCTAAAGTATCAGTATTTGATTGGCAAGGGAAAAAGATAGATAATATTAGCTACGAAAGCACAAATAGAAACGGTATGATAAATAATATTTTATTGAATACTTCAAATCTTCCTAATGGAGTTTACTTAATTCAAATTGATAATGGTACATCAAAAGCGACTGAAAAGTTTATCATTGATAGATAGTTTGCAATTGAATATCAATGATTTATCATATATAGGAGTAGAATTTATACATAATAGTAAATGATTCTGCTCTTCTATTTTATATTGAGTTATATTGTATTTCAATAGGTTAATAAAATCTTCCCTCGAAATTCTCTCCTTTACTTTCCTTGATATTTTATAGATAAAATTCCGTATTTTTGTATTTTTATTGGGTAATTATATTCATAATAATTGCATAAAATACAGGAAAATATTAATCTAAAGGAAATCATAAATAATGAATCCACAATTTGCAGACAATTCAATTACTCGCGAATATCCATCCTGGACAATTGAGCGAAAAATAGCACAATTGATTTTTCCACGCTTGAATTTGAGCGAATGGGAGCGAGATAAACAATTATATATAGACTTAGTAAAAATGGGCGTAGGCGGATTCTGCGTATTCCAAGCAGATATTCACAAAATGCGTTCGGTAGTGGAGGAGCTAAATCAGTATTCGGATATTCCTCTGCTATATTCATGCGATATGGAATTCGGTCTGCCGATGCGATTTTCGGACGGCACGGCATTCCCTCGTGCATTTGCAATCGGTCAAACAGGCAATCCGGGCAATGCTTATATTTCCGCCAAAGTAACTGCATTAGAAGCCAAGAGTTGCGGAATATTTTGGAATTTATCACCCGTTGCGGATATTAACAGCAATCCCGACAATCCGATAATTAACATTCGCTCTTTCTCTGATAATGCCATAGAAGTAAGTAGTTTTATTTCTGCTCAAATCACTGCAATTCAAGAGGAAAGAGTAATCGCTTGTGCGAAGCACTTCCCCGGACATGGCGATACGGATAAAGATTCGCATATAGAAGTTCCGGTGCTGAGTAAATCGCTCGAAGAGCTTACTGCCAATGAACTTGTTCCATTTTTCGTATCTATCAAGCAGGGCGTTCGCAGTATTATGGTAGGACATCTTGCAGTTCCGGCATTGGATGATTCCAATTTGCCAGCTTCGCTATCTCGCAAAATTACGCATGATTTTCTCAGAAATAAATTAGGTTATTCCGGTATCATCATTACCGATGCTCTCGATATGAAATCAGTAGAGGATAAATATCCGAATGGCGAGGCTACATATTTAGCCTTACAAGCCGGAGCAGATGCATTATTAATTCCTGAAAATGCGAAAGTAGCTTTCGAATACATTAAGAATAATTTAGCAAATATTGATAATGAACAAGTTTTTAATTCATTCGACAGAATAATTGAGAATAAACGTCGTTGCGGACTATTAGACGGAATTCTGAATAATCTGCCGACTAATATCAGTTTCGAGGAACATCAGGATATTGCTATCCGAATGGCGAAGACTTGCATTCAGATTTTCGGCAAACACGAAGCAATTCCATTAGATGAAGATGATGCGTATATGTTAATCGGCGTTTTGCTCGACGATAGAAATTTAAACAATGCTTTCAAATTTTCCCAAACGCTTCAGTCGAAAACTGTGAATGATTGCGACACGATATTCGTAAATAATGCTATCACCGAAGCCGATATGAAAGTAATCGAAGAAGCGAATCAGAGCAATAATACTTTGATTGTCGCCGTGTTTCAATCGCCTTCATCGTATAGCACAAAAGCCAAAATTGCTACTCAACTATTGGACAAATTGAACGAACTGAGCAAATTCAAAAAAACAATATTAGCTAACTTTGCTCCCTCAAATGCTTGCGAAGGCATTAATTTTGATTTGAAATTAGATGCTATGAGCGACGATGCGAATTCTATGCTCGCTGTAGCGAACTATATATCCGGCAATGAGGAATCAATCAATTTCATCAGCGATATCGATGTAGCCAAATATCATCAATCGGAATTAGAAAAAGCAGAAGAGCAAGGCGAATAAATATGAATCCAGAAATATTAATAGAATTAACTGTAACGCCGATGCCATTCGGAAAGTATGCAGGCAGAATGATAGCAGATTTGCCTGTGTCGTACTTGGAATGGTTCGTTCGTAAGGGCGGTTTCCCCGAAGGCAAATTAGGAATGTTGCTTCATACGATTTATGAGATCAAAATAAATGGTCTGGAAGATTTATTGAAGCCACTAAGGAAAAGATATTAATCCTCATTTTTCACATCATTCTTAACTTCTCATCGAGGCAATAATATGAGTAAAGGTAAGGTTGAAAAATTCGATTTGTTCTCCGAGATTAAACACTTAATCGAGCAGAGCAAAAATAATGTTGCGATAACTGTTAATTCAGAAATTACTACATTATATTGGCATATCGGTAAAAGAATCAATCAAGATGTCCTCGGCAATGAACGAGCTGAATATGGCAAACAAATAGTAAAATTATTAGCCGTACAATTAGCTCAAGATTATGGTAAGGGCTGGGGCGAAAAGCAATTGCGTCAATGTATGCAATTTGCTACTGTTTTTCCAGATGAACCAATTGTCTACGCACTGCGTAGACAATTGAGCTGGACTCATATTCGAATGATAATTTACATCGAAGATGAGCTTAAACGGCAATTCTATATCGAAATGTGCAAACTTGATAATTGGAGTACTCGAGCTCTGCGAGACCGCATAGATTCAATGCTTTACGAACGTACTGCAATTAGTAAGTTGCCCGATCAAACGATAATTAACGACTTAGAATTGTTAAAAAATGAGCAAAGAATAAGTCCCGATTTAGTGTTTCGTGATCCCTATTTCTTAGATTTTCTTGGTTTGCATAATGATTTTAGCGAAAAAGATTTAGAAACTTCTATACTGGCAGAATTGCAAGAATTTATTATTGAGCTTGGTTCGGATTTTGCCTTTATGGCTCGCCAAAAGCGAATTACAATAGATAGTGAAGATTACTACATTGATCTTTTATTTTATCACAGACGCTTGCGTTGTTTGGTAGCAATGGATTTAAAAATTGGGAATTTTACAGCCGCTTGCAAAGGGCAGATGGAATTATACTTGCGGTGGTTAGAGAAATATGAGATGGCTCCGGGCGAAAATCAACCAATCGGATTGATACTTTGCACCGGAAAGAATGAGGAACACGTAGAATTATTACAATTAGACAAAAGTAATATTAGAGTAGCTGATTACTTAACTCAATTGCCGGATAAAGCATTACTATCAGCGAAGTTAAATCAATCCGTAGAAAGAGCAAAAAATCGGCTATTGCAGCAGCTCGAAAATAAAAAGAATATTGATAATTAGACTCGAATATATAATTTAAAAAGGAAATAATGAAAGTAGAAGTAAAGAGAATTAGCGATAAATATAATAATATTCAATTGCCGAAGTACGAAACATCTGGTTCAGCTGGTATGGATATAGCCGCGGCTATCGACGAAGATATTATCATCAAAGCCGGAGAAGTAGCTCTGATACCGACTAATCTATCAATTGCATTACCGCAGGGCTATGAATGCCAAGTACGCTCACGAAGCGGTTTAGCTATTAAAAATGGTATCTTCTGCCTAAATGCACCCGGCACTATCGACAGCGATTACCGTGGCGAAATAAAAGTGATATTAGCTAATTTTTCCAAAGAGGATTTCGCTGTTACTCCGGCAATGCGTATTGCTCAAATTGTAATCGCTAAGTACGAACAAATTGCTTGGGAATTGAAAGATGAAATCAGCTCGACCGATAGAGCTGATGGCGGATTCGGCAGTACAGGAGTGTAATAATCGAGTCATTCTGAATTTAGATATTCCATATCGCAAAATATGGAATATCTAAAAGTCATAACCTTCATTAATCTTTTTTTATATCTTTGTATTCTACTCTCGGATGAGAGGCAGCGGATAAATTACGAATACAAACATCCTTAATCACGTCAATATCTCTAAAATTCAGATCACATTCATCAAATTGTCCGTCGAGAATTCTATCGTGAATTAAGTCGCCGAGCAATTTTTGCAATTTTGGCTTATCATTGATAGCCACTCTCGACAAAGCTTCCGCCGAATCGCAAATCATCAGGATAGCTGCTTCTTTAGAATTTGGTTTGGGACCGCTATATCTATAATCGGATTCTAAAACAGTCGATTTGTCATCTGCTTCTTCTAAAGCCTTAGCATAAAAATATTTTATCAAGGTAGTGCCGTGGTGCATAGGAATAAAATCAATAATACGTTGAGGCAATTTATATTCCCTGGCAATTTTAATGCCTTCGATTACGTGGTTACGAATTGCCGATGCACTTTTTTTCGCAGGGAGCAAATCGTGCTTATTCCCTATATCCGATTGATTCTCAACGAAATACTCAGGTTTGACAATTTTCCCAATATCGTGAAAATATGCTCCTACTTTTACTAAAAGCTCATGAGCATTGATAGCCGAAGCACATTTCTCTGCTAACATCGCAACGGCTATAGTATGCTGATATGTACCCGGTGCGTTTTCGCTTAATTTTAATAACAATGGATGGTTGAGATTGTTATATTCCTGCAAACGCAAATCAGTCGTGATGTTCGAGAACCTCTCTAATACAAATAATAATCCGAAAGTAACTAATGGAGAAATTGCCGAATTAATCAGAACGGCGACCAGCTTAATCATAATCTGACCAATTTCAGCAGAACGCTCCAGTCCAAAAAATACGACCGGCATCAAAAAGCCAATAAATATAAATAACATCGACTTAAATATCTGTGTCCGGCTCTGAATATCTCGAACAGTATAAGCAGCCAATGTTCCGGCGAAAAGCATAGCCGTTCCAGCGTCATAATCATTACCACGAATGCCAGCAAACATCAACGACATAGTTACCGTTATATAAAATGCCGTTCTCGAATCTAATACAATAGCGGCTAAGGTCGATAACGCCGGTATCAATACTAAGTATTCTAATGGTAAGTTCATCTGCAATTGCAGCGAGAACCAAGACAGAAATGCACTAAATATTACAAAAAAGCTAATCATACCAATTTGGAAATTGTTATAATATATTTTTTTTCGCATTACAAATAGATAAAGTATCAATATTGAGTATATTAGTATTGAATGACCAATGCTTCCTAATACTGTCAAAAAAGAGTAATCAGAATCGCCGATATTCATCTTGGCTCGTTCGTAAGATTTTAATTTCTTAACAGTTTCGGTACTAATTGGTTGCCCTTTACCTACTACGAGATCGCCCTCGCGTACAATTCCCTGAGTTTTCGGCACGGATTCCTCCGCTACTCGCTTCGATCGATTAGTTAATTCCTGAGAATAAACAATATTGGGTTGCATTAATTGCTTGGTCAAATTTAGAGCTATTTGAGCATCTAATTCATTCAAGGACTCTCTATAATATATATTGGCTTCATCGACGAGGTGATTCGAATCAATTAGATCCGTTTTAGTAAATATTCTTTCATAATGATTTCTAATCATTCTAACGGAAATTTCGTTATTTGTAATACTTTCTATCGGCAAACTCACTAATCCGCGATCATAGATATTATTCAAATATTTTGAAACTAAATTCTCAATCTTTCTGAATCTATTTTGTTCTAATATCTCAAAACTTTCACTCGCTGCTTTCGAGTTTTTGGCTTTGGTAGTTTTAGAATTTGCATTAGCTTCAGGCTGGGCAGTATGATAATTACTTCGAGCCGAATCTAAAACGTTTCTCATATTCGCAAGTGATGGCTCATCGTAAATAAATACTTGCAGTGCATCACGCTTTGCTTTTTTTACTTCGCTTAAATAATCCGATTCTTCCTTATATACCGCAAATGAAAACTTGGCATATATGCTTTGATCAGTCCAGATATAGCCCGGTACTAGATTATATAGCTTAGTTTCATAAACTTGTTCATTCCAATGAAAGCTAAAGAAGAAAGAACATAAAGCAATTGTAACAGCGTAAATTAGAACTTTTATCCTAAGAGCCGAAGGACTCCTATCGAATTCTTTACTTTTATCCGCATTTGTTGCTTTTTTAAATAAATTTATTTCTTGATTCACTTTACTTATCAATCATTATTAATACCCTATTGTATTGAACGGCAAAAATACTAAAATATATCTATTTTTTTGAATATTTTTCAA
>CAZIIZ010000043.1:0-1915 GCA_964539225.1 uncultured Hyphomicrobiales bacterium
ACTTGGGCTTTGAGCTACAGCTCTAGATAATTTACGGATACTTTCATATTGATTTAATACTTCTTTTTCTAACAAAGTTACTTTCGCAGCTGTTTCCACTGCTTCGTATAAATTGTCCTTTTGAACCGGTTTGACTATGTAACTGTTTATACCGATTTCAATGGCTTGCATTAAGTAATTCTTGTTATCTAAAGCCGTAGTTAGAATTATCTGAGTATTTTTATTAATATTTTTAATTTCTCGAGACATTTCCAAACCGTCCATAACTGGCATACCAATATCGGATACAATTATATCAATATTGTTTTGTTGAAATATCTTAAGTCCTTCTAAACCATTTTCCGCAACATATACCTCCCGAACCAATTTTTTTAATATTTTGGAACAATATATTCGCGACGGTGTATCATCTTCAACCATTAATACTGATACATCTAACAAATTTGGGTCGAAACTATCCATTTATTTTCTGCTATTTATTTTTTGTCTTTATTAATTAAACCAATTAATTCGGCTGTAATTCTATCTAATCTTATTTGTTTTTCTACGCCACCCATTTCCCAAGCCACCTTAGGCATACCATAAACAACGCAAGAGTACTCATCTTGACCGATTGTTTTGGCTCCTGCATCTCTCATAGCTTTCAGACCGACCGCACCGTCTGCTCCCATTCCGGTCAAAATCACACCGTAAGCATTCGCACCCACATTTTGAGCAACAGATTGGAAAAGCACATCGACCGAAGGACGATGTCCGCTTACCTTGTCTTGTTGATTAAGCTCTACTATGTAATGCCCACCTCTACGAACAATTTTCATGTGGTAGTCGCCCGGAGCAACAAGAATTCTACCGGTTACTACTCTGTCTCCATTATCGGCTTCTTTTACTTGCATCAGGCAAGTTTCATTTAACCGCTCAGAAAATGTTTTTGTAAAGCCAGCAGGCATGTGTTGGACAATGACTATTCCAGGAGTCGAAGGAGGCAATTCGGAAATTACTTTTTTTATAGCCTCAGTGCCACCTGTCGAAGCACCTATAGCAATTACTTTATCAGTAGATTCTGCTAATGCTTTATTAGTAGATGATTTATGCTTGTCCAAGCTTTCGAACCGTTTGTTTTTCCAGTGAGCTACATTCGCATTCGAAGAAATTTTTATTTTTGTCCTAAGTTCGAGCATCATATCAGTCAAACCGCGAGCAACATCCGTAGCAGGCTTAGGGACGAAATCAATTGCTCCGGCTTCTAATGCTTGCATAGTTATTTCTTTACCTCTTTGGGTAAGCGACGACACGACCACAACAGGAATTGGATATTGAGGCATCAATCTCCTCAAAAATTCAATTCCGTCCATTCTTGGCATTTCTATATCTAAAGTCAACACATCTGGTCTTAACTCTACAATTAGATTTCTTGCCACATATACATCGGGCGCGGTACCGACTACTTCGATACCAGGATCGCTCGATAATCCTTTGGATAATATATCTCTGACCAAAGCGGAATCATCAACAATTAATACACGTATTCTTTTCATTACTATCCTGTTATTAAAATTGTCCGTCAATATTTATATTTTTTTGTATAATGCAGGCATCACATATTGGAATTTATGTGTGTCGCGTTTCAGCGTTTCTGAATGACCGATAAACAGATAACCACCTGGCAGAATTAAATCATAAAATTTATTTACTAATTTAATTCGAGTAGGTTCGTCAAAGTAAATCATCACGTTTCTGCAGAAAATTGTAAGAAACTGCTTCTTGAATGGGAATACATCATTCATTAAGTTAAATTTTCTAAATACGACATCACGTTTTATTGGATCTGTTACTTCCCAATCATCTTTGCTGATTTTAGTGAAATATTTTCTTTTGTAATCTTCCGGCAAATATCGCATTCTATCATTGGTATAAA
>CAZIIZ010000043.1:1925-10517 GCA_964539225.1 uncultured Hyphomicrobiales bacterium
CTACGAGCGAAATCTAAAGCTTTTTCTGAAATATCAGTTGCTAAAACTCCAGCAGTCCAATTTTTATACTCTTTTCCAAAATATTCGTACATTAACATCATCAAATTATACGGCTCTTCACCGCTTGAACATCCAGCACTCCAAATTCTTAAATCTTTAGAATTCTGACTTTTGGCTATTTGTACAAA
This sequence comes from uncultured Hyphomicrobiales bacterium, assembly GCA_964539225.1. GTDB lineage: Bacteria > Bacteroidota > Ignavibacteria > Kapaibacteriales > UBA2268 > CALLXS01. Next base: position 2,114 of record CAZIIZ010000043.1, read on the forward strand.
TTCAGGAAGTGCAGTAGCCAAGAAAAATTCAAAGTGATCTTTTTCTCTATAAAAAAAAGTATGATTGGTCGATATTGAATTTGCTAATTCACTTAGTGCTTCGCCAGATTTATCATTGATAATAAAATTATAATAATCTCTAAAATTGGAATAATTTCTCGCTCGAAGAATTTTTTGCAACCTGCCCATCAGCAAATTTCGTTTTTCTTCAGTCAAGTTTATTCCAATATTCTTATAAACCAAATCCCTTAGCAGTTTGAATTCTTCATCAGAGATATGAATCCAAGTTCCAGAGAAAAATTCACTTACTTTTGGTGCATTATCATTTGTCATATATATTAAATTTCTTTACTGCTATTAAATTAAATAAAATTTTCTTCACCGGCAAAATTATAATCATCATCATACAACAATCGACTTGTATTTAATATTATTTTTACAATTTTTCCCACTTTTCCGATACCAGAAATAAATCGGCTGTGTGAGCCTTTGTTGGTAGCTGGAGGAGGAGAAATTATGTTTTCTGGCATATTGACTACTTCCTGTACTTCATCGACAATAAGTCCAATAGCAGAACTCATTAATTTTACGACAATAATACAAGTCCTATCGTTATAAGGAATAGGCTGTAATGCAAAACGAGTACGAACATCTACTACCGGAATAATATTGCCACGAAGATTAATTATCCCTTTGATATAGTCTTTAATATTTGGTACTTTCGTGATTCGCTGAATACCAATAATTTCTATCACGTGCTTAATTTCGATAGCATAATCTTCTTTATCTATTTTAAAGGATAAGAACCTGTCCTTTTGGGTATCCTCATCTAATAAATCATCTAATAAATCTAAATTTTCATCTATTTCAGCCATTTTTATATCCTTTATTTTAGTTGATAATCGTTAGTTTGAGCTAAGTCAATTAAGCTTTCAATATCTAAAATCAAACCAATACTACCGTCTCCGGTAACCATACATCCGGTTATTCCAGGTACTTTTCCGATATACGTAGATAAGCCTTTTATCACAGCTTGTTGCTGTCCGACTATATCATCGGCAAACAAACAAACTTTCCGTTCTTTAGACTCAATAAGCAGTAGAATGCCATCGGCTAAATCCGTACAGGAATCTTCAATTTTAAAGGCTTCATGCAATCTAATTATTGGAAGAATATCTTCTCGTACTTTTACAACTTCAAGCCCATCCATGGTAACATTCACCATACCGTCTTGAGGTCTGAAGGATTCTCTTAATGATAAAATAGGTAGGGCATATAATGTAGTTCCTATTCTAATTACCATAGCCTCCATAATTGCTAAAGTTAATGGGATTCTAAGAGTAATTTTAGTACCTTTGCCTAAAGTAGAGGCTACATCAATACTGCCTCGCAATTTCTCAATATTTTTCTTTACGACATCCATTCCAACGCCTCTGCCGGAAATATCTGTAATTTCCTTAGCTGTTGAAAATCCTGGTTCGAATATTAATGCATATACTTCTCTATCGGACATTAATTCGGGAGCTACTTTAAGTAAACCTTTTTCTTCGGCTTTTCGCAATACTAAATCGCGATTGATTCCGCCACCGTCATCTTCTATGCTGATTAAAATTTCATTGCCTTCATATCTTGCTCCAAGCACAACCTTGCCGACTTCCGGTTTTCCTCTTTCAACTCTTGTTTCCGGTGATTCTACACCGTGATCAATAGAATTTCTTAAAATATGAACCAATGGATCGGCAATCTCGTCGATTACATTTTTGTCCATTTCTGTTTGTTGTCCAAAAACAACTAATTCCACCTTCTTGTTCATTTTAAGTGAAACATCACGAACTAATCTTTTCATTTTGTTGAATGAACCGTCTAACGGCATCATTCGTATAGACATAGAAATTTCTTGAAGCTCGCGAGTAATTTTATTAAGCATATTTGCAGATTTTGAGAAGTTTGGTAAGTCTAAACCGTTTAGATCTTGATTATTAGTTACCATTGATTCGATAGTTATCAATTCTCCAACTAAATCGAAAAGTTTATCAATTTTATTAGTATCTACTCGAATATCTTTCTTCTGCTGATACGGCATAGCACCACCTTGCGAAGCCGATAAACGTTTATTGGCAGCTAAGGCTGAATTAGCCGTAACAGACTTTTCGTCTTCATTATGTTTCGCTGGTGGAGTTTTGTGTACAACTGGTTCGGGCTTATTAATTGGTATGTCTCGAACTGGTTCAATCACAGCTGGTTTCACAACTGCTGGGATAGGCGAAACCTGTTGAATAGGTTTCGGAGTTGCTGGAATTGGTGCAACTTTAACTTCTGCAATTTCTTCCTCTTTAGCAGTTCCTTTTTTGCCGGCTCCTTTAGCAATCGAATCTAATCTATTACGGATTACTTCAGTATTACTTAATAAAATAGTAACAATATTGGAATCAACATCAAGAGATTTAGTTCTGATGCAGTCTAATATAGTTTCCATTTCCATACTGATTTCTTCAATTTCATTGAATCCCATAAAACCGGAATTCCCCTTCAAGCTGTGTACAGCTCCAAAAGTTTCGGATATTATCGTACTATTTGTAGGGTCTTTCTCCATATCTACCAAATTCTTTTCGGTAGTATCTAGTAAGTCGGTAGCACTTGTTAAATATTGGTCTAACATATCGTCAGATATAAGAGATCCAATATCAAATTCATCTATCATCTTTGCATCATCAATTGATTTGCTTGATTCTTCAGAAGCAGCATGAGGGGCGTTGCTAGTCGTAACATTAGGTGGAACTACTGGATTAATAACTTTAGGTACATCGACCACTAACTCCTTAATTGGAGCAATCTCATCTTTTGTTTCGTGAGGAGCCGGTGTGGTACTAGCAGTATCATCGAAATTATAATAAAAATCCATATCAGGAATTGGATTCTTTACTTTCTCAATTGCGTCTTTGATAATTAATTTCATATCCTCAGCTTCTTCTCTCGCACTAACATCCGTATGGTCTGTATTTACTCTCTGTAGTAAATCTCTGAGGAAATCAAAAGTCTGATAAATTACAGTAATAGTATCCTCTGTTTGAGGAGTATTTTGTTTCCTAATAATATCTAAAAGTGTCTCGGCTTCGTGAGTTACCTTATTAATTACTAGCATTTCAAAGAAGCCTGAAAGCCCCTTTAAAGTGTGAAATACTCTAAAAATTGCATTTACATGATCTGCGTTGTCATTATCGCGTAGGAACTCCACAATTGGCTCGTTAGTATCGAGCGAATCAAAAGCTTCTGAGACAAAGCTCCTAAGCATTTCCTGCGTTTCCGGATCAACCGGTTGATTACCATTGTAAGTCATAGTTCTAATCGCTTTATATTATTAATAATTATCGAGTTTGTGTAAATAGCTCCTGCACGTAATTCTTATATTCTAAAACTTAGCAAAATAAAGATTTTTAAATATACAACAAATTCCCATATTTAGCAAAATAAATATACATAAATATACAACAAATTTCAAAATAATAAAAATACAAATAATCAAAAAAACTAAATCCACAATAAATATTCGGTCTATTTGTAATAATATTAAATAAATATTTGCATTATTTTCAAAAATTCACTATTTTTGAGTAGTATTGGATTAGAATATCAATTTCTTAGAAATTTGAAAATAAATTTCAAGGAAATTATATATCTAAATAATATGAATATTCCAATTTCTTTACACAACAATATTAAGATAATTATACAATAATTGAGAGAATTGATAATGGCAATACATAGATTAGAAAAATCTTGCAATGTCGCATTAAAAGATTATATGGGACTATCAAGCGAAGAATCTTTATTAATAATTTGCGATGAACATAGAAGGGAAGTCGGATTAGCACTTTTCGAGCAAGGGAAATTGTTAGCTAAAGAAGCATTTTATGTGGAAATTAAGCCACTCACAATTAACGGACAAGAACCACCTGAAGCAATTGCTCAACTGATGATGAAGGTAGATGTAGTGGTTTGCCCAACTACTAAATCACTAACACACACTAATGCCCGACGTGCCGCTTCGGCTGCTGGAGTGCGAGTTGGTACTATGCCCGGCATAACTACTGATATTATGACAAGATGCTTCTCGGCTGATTATCAAAGAATTATCGACACTTCAGAATTAGTAGCTCAAAAGTTACGTCCCGCTTCAAAAGTAACTGTAGAAACTAAATCTGGTACGTACTTAGTAATGCCGATGAAAAATCGTCAAGTAATATCAAGCACCGGTGTGCTTCGTAATATTGGCGATGGTGGCAATTTACCATCGGGCGAAGTCTATTTAGCTCCTTGGGAAGATCAATCAAATGGAGTTTTGGTCGTTGATGGTTCAGTATCTGGAATTGGAATAGTAAAAGATCCAATATATATTGAGATAGTTAATGGATATGCTGAAAGAATTACCGGAAAAGAAGATGCTGATACTTTGAACAAAATGCTTGATGCTGTTGGACGAGATGCCCGTGCAGTAGCAGAATTCGGATTCGGTACGAACTATAAAGCTAAAATCTGCGGTCAAATATTAGAAGACGAGAAAGTGCTTGGCACTATCCACGTAGCGTTTGGAAATAATCTATCAATGGGTGGAAAGATTAACGTACCAATCCATATAGATGCAATTGTTAAAAAGCCAACTGTAAGTTTCGACGACGAAGTGATTATGGACAAAGGTCGTCTCTTAATATAATCAGCCTAAACTATAATAAAACCTGTTTTAGCTTATAAATTATTATAGCCGAAGCAGGTTTTGTTTTAATAAAAATTGATTTTAATAAAATAATATTATACTTTTTGCGTAAATTTGCTTTCCGTTATATAAAAGAATCTAAAATTATATATATAAAGCATAAAGACTATGAGAAAAACGCAAGTAATTATCAACAAAACTGATTTGATAAACAATTATTCTTTTATTAAATCTCAAACTAAGGCTAAAAATCTAATCGCTATTGTTAAAGCTAATGCTTACGGACACGGAGCTATCGAAGTGTCTAAAATACTATCGGCTCAGGGAGTATATGCCTTTGGAGTGGCTTATACTGAAGAAGCCGTTATATTGCGAAAAGCTGGCATTACCGAACCCATTATTATTTTGGTTCAACAAGCCGAAGAAGATATTCACGAAATAGTGGAATACGACTTACAACCTGCTGTTTCGACCTTAGACTTTTTAGAGAATCTAAATATAGCTGCTAAAGAGAAATCGAAAGTCATCGATGTACATCTGTTTATTGACAGCGGAATGAGCAGAGACGGGATTGTTTGGGAGGATGCTGTTCAGTTTGTTGAGAATTCTAAACAATTCGAAAATATAAATTTCGAAGGCATTTGTACTCATTTTGCTTCCGCCTCGTTAGACCCGATTTTCACATCGTATCAGTTAGATAATTTCAATAAAGCGGTAGATACTTTACGCAAAGCCGGCACGAAGTTCAATCTAATTCATTCGGCTTCTTCGGCAAGCATCATTAATTATCCGAATACTCATTTCAACGCTGTTCGATTTGGCATTGCACTATTTGGATATGCACCGGACACTCAAATTTCTTATAAATTCGGTGTCAAACCAATTCTTACTCTGAAGTCAAATATTACTTTGATTCGCAGAATTAAAAAAGGCGATTCCGTGAGCTATAGTCGCAGATTCATAGCTGATAAAGATACTAATATAGCTACTATTCCATTAGGGTATGGCGATGGATATTTTCGTACTTTAACTGGCAGAGCTAAGTGCATAATAAATGATAAGTTGTATCCAATCGTCGGTGCAATTTGTATGGATGAGTTGATGGTGGATTTGGGCGACGACGAACTGCAAATTGGCGACGAAGTGATTCTAATTGGTAATTCCGCATCGCATTCAATTACTGCGAACGATATTGCTGAATCAATTGGCACGATTTCCTATGAAGTTACTACGTTAATTGCTCCTCGCGTGCCGAGAGTATATGTCAGTTAATTGCAAAAATAATGATACAAATTAATAACATACGCAAGTCATTTGGCAACAAAATGGTTCTCAACGGCATAACCTTAACGATTGAAGAGGGAAAAACGAATTGCATTATCGGCAAATCGGGTTGCGGTAAAAGCGTTTTGATTAAAATTATCGTCGGATTACTACAGCCCGACGAAGGTTCGGTGCAAGTGGACGGCAAAATTGTCTCCAATTTATCCCAAACGGATCTCTTTGCTCTCCGCCGAAAGATGGGTTTTGTATTCCAAGGAGCGGCTCTTTTCGACTCAATGACAGTGTATGAAAACATTATTCTCAGTGAGTATGAACACGGTCAGCAGGACGAAACTTACCTAGTCGATGAGGCCAAAAGAGTACTCGCCGCGGTAGGATTGCTCCCCGATGTAGATTCGCCAATCTTCGATGCAGAATGGGCAATTCTCAAAGATAAAAAGCCAAGCGATTTGTCTGGCGGAATGCGGAAACGGGTTGGAGTCGCCAGAGCATTGGTCGGATCTCCCGACTACATTTTCTACGACGAGCCTACTACTGGTTTAGATCCGGTTACAAGCGAGCAAATAGATGATCTTATTGACAAGTTAGCGAAGAAATTTAAAGTAACTACTGTAGTGATTACTCATGATATATTCTCAGTTTACAAAATTGCGGATCAAGTTGCTATGATTTCCGACGGTATATTACAATTCCAGGGTTCGCCCGAGCAGCTTAGACAATCAAAAGATAATAAAATAATTGAATTTTTAGACAGGTACAAACAGCTATGCTAATTAATAATACAGAGTTTACAGCTCTATGGGAAGGCGAAAGCACTTCTTCACCGGATTCTTTGAAATCTATTTCTGTAATTGATCAAAGAGTTCTTCCGCACCAATTCAAGATTATAGAATTAACAAGTTCTATTGCCATAATCGATGCTATCAGCTACATGTTAGTTCGTGGAGCTCCACTAATTGGTGTTGCCGCTGCGTATGCAGTATATTTCGCTTTGAAAGAATCTATTGCAGTCGGCGATAATGAATACTTTGAAGAAGCTGTTCAAGGAATTCTCTTGACTCGACCGACAGCCGTTAATTTAAAATGGGCTGTGGACTTGGTCTTAGGTCGAATTAATTTGCAAACGTCGAATCCTGATAAATTATATGCGGCAATTTCCACTGCAAGGAAAATCAGAGAATTCGAGATTAATAACTGCAAAAGGATAGGAGAAATTGGGGTCTCCATTATTAAAGATATTTATGATAGGACTCAAAAACCAGTCAATGTGCTTACGCATTGTAACGCCGGATGGCTTGCAACGGTAGATTATGGCACAGCTTTGTCTCCCGTTTATAAAGCTGCCGAACTCGGAATACCGATTCATGTGTGGGTAGGTGAAACTCGTCCTCGCAATCAAGGAGCTTCGCTTACGGCATGGGAGCTATTGCAAAATAAAATACCGCATACACTCATCGCAGATAATGCTGGCGGGCTTCTAATGATGCAAAACAAAGTTGATTTAGTCATTGTCGGAGCCGATAGAGTAGCTTCCAACGCCGATACTGCGAATAAGATTGGTACATATTTGAAATCTTTAGCAGCTTATGAGCATTCAGTCCCGTTTTATGTGGCTATGCCTTCGTCTTCATACGATTCGTCTATTGCAACAGGTGAGTCTATAGATATAGAAGATAGAAGCCAAGACGAAATCAAATATATCCAAGGTCTCGACAAAGGAATGATTAGAAAAGTATTAATTTGTCCTGAGGAAACATCAGCTTACAATCCAGGATTTGATATTACTCCGGCTAAATTTATTACCGGATTCATTACCGAACAAGGTATTTACTCGCCATCTACAATTTCAGAATTAGAACCAATTGATTTAGAACAATATTTTTAAATACGCTCTAAGTAAATTATTAATAAGGATTATTTATGCGATTGTTTTGAATACAAATGCTTAAATAATCCTTTGTAATTTATAATAAAGCATCGAGCTAAAAATTGAGAATTACTCCGGGAAGCATTTTATATATTCTTTGCATTTCGTCAATTTGAATGAAATTTTTCCTGAGATTCAAAAGCTTAAGATTTTTCATAAAGCGGAATTGATTGGGTATCGTTTTCAATCTATTATAATTTGCAGAAATCAATGATAAATCCTGCAACTTGCTAATACAAGCTGGCAATTCACTAATTAAATTATTGTCCAATTTGAGTTTTTCCAATTTTTGCATCAAGACTATCATGTCTGGTATGATTTTAATCGAGTTCTTTACTAAATCTAAAGTATGAATTGATCGGCATTCTAGCAATGCTGCCGGAAAATCTTTTAGTTTATTATTCCTTAGTGATATTAATTCTAAATAATCGAGTCGAGCAAATGAATTATTTTTCATGGAATTTTGGTGCGCGTTTAGGTCA
>CAZIIZ010000044.1:0-10511 GCA_964539225.1 uncultured Hyphomicrobiales bacterium
GAATCATAAGAATGATTTGTTCGAAGACTCACAAAACCGGAATGACAGTATTCATAGGTATTGCCAAAGATGTGTATAATGGTTAGCGGAGTTTGAGGAAGTAGGCGAAGTTCATTCAGTTACTAAGGTTTAACTCCTACAGAGTAAAGATACGAATTAATCTTCTACAGCGTAGCTGTTAAACGTTATTAATAAAGCATTTATATCGTCTGAGACTGCCAACTCCGTAGGAATTGCACAAAACAGTTAATATTTCCAATAAATGACTTTTACAATGGTCTTAATATAAAAAAAAGCGACTTCGCTGTATATTAATATAATATAGTGCGAAGTCGCTTAAAGAATATTTTAACTTTATTCTAAAACTTAGAATTTCAAAGCATAACGAATATCAACGCCGATTTGGAATGCGTTTACTTTCCAATCTTGATTATTTACGTCTGTAAAAGCCATATTATAGAATGCTCCGGGAATAATATCAATCGAAGTACCAGGCAATTTCAATTCTAATTGTGCCCCTACTTTAATACCGAATCTTATGGACTTAGCATCTGGTATATCGCCTGTACTTGCCACAATGGTACGGAAATTATTTGTGTAAGTTACGCCTTCTTTTACGATAAACGTAGCATCTTCAGGTGTAACTATCGACAATGTTTGGTTGTGAGTTTTAGTACCGATAAAATCGACAGTTGGTCCTAAAGTAATGACTACTCCGCCTACATCTTGCCAAGCTAAAGCACGGAATTTATACATCACATCTAATGACAAAGCAGAATATTTAATTTCATTTGAGTTGGCAGTAGAAGACATCACATCTTTCGAAATATACTGACCATTTTCATCTTTTTGATTTGTCTGCACTCTACTTAATTGTTCATCTCCAAGCATATCAAAATTAGCAGGGAAAGTATTATATAGCCCTCTAATTATTATGGAATGTGCCGAGCCGACTTCGCCGATAAACTGCTCATAGAATCCACCAATGTGGAAACCGCTTGCTTTACCATCGGTAAACGACGGACAAGTGACTACCGAATTGGGAAATGATTTTATAGTAGTGCTATGCATCACTTTATTATAGCCTACGGATAACCCAAAATAAACTGTTGTGGGCTTAGTTTCCGGCTTTATTGGGGTAGAACCAAACATTTCGCCACCGGCAAAAGCGAACATTAATAATCCAAAGAGTAAATATCGAATTCTCATAATTCACACCTACTTTTTATTTTTTATAAATATTTTATTATTTTTCAATCTTATACCATCTACATTTAAAATATAAAGCCCGTCAGAAAGTTGCGACAAATCAATACTCAACAAATGCACTCCCTTGCTTAAAGGAAGTGTTGGGATTGAATTTACAATTTGTCCGGAACTGTTATATAACGTGAAATTATATTTCTCATCAGTAAAATTTTCAATTTCTATATCTAAAGCGTCCGTTAAATCGTTATAATTAGTCTTTAATATTGGTGCATTTGGCAATAGTTTAATTGTTCTATACTCATATACACATACTCCGACTAAATTAGTCAATAATGAATCTTGGACAGAATCGAAGCACTCATCTGACTCAAAGTACATCCGAATCGGGTTCGAAGCTTCGTTAGCCAAATATGCTTGAAATTCTAAATCAATTTGCCAAAGAGCATCACTATTCGCTAAAATTAAGTTGCTACTTAACGGAATGTCAATATAATTATTTTTTTGTTCTAAAACTAATGGAATTTTTGATTTTTTAGAATTATCTTCAATCATCAATGTATCATTATTAGGAATTAAGAAAAAAGCATTTTCTACAACTTCAATCCTCAACCTCGGATTAATTGGCACGACAGTTTTTGCGGGAAATCTTCCGGCGAATTTAATTTTGACAGTGTCGCCAGGATGAAATGAAAAATCATTTATAGGCTCTAAAATGAGTCGTTTAGTGATGGCATTCATCTGATACTCTACCGGATTTTTTGCCATTTCGCCATTCACTTCCGCAAAAAATCTAATTCTGCCTGTTTCGTGAGCTTTAGGAGTAATTTTATATTTGAATACATTAGAATCACCTGGCATTATATCAATCGGATTTATTAATTGATTTATCCATTCGCCGGAGCCAATACTAGCGTCTTCCACTATTAATGAGTTAAGCTTTATGCTTACATTTCCGACATTAGTAATTTTAGGTTCAAGTATATATTCACTACAAGCCAAGACTTCTTGTGGAGTCTTCATAGTAAATGAATAAGTTACAGTATCGACAGCGTGGCAATCCGCTGAAATTTTAAAAGTATCTCTTACTTTGTTAAAATTCTCAGCAGCATCGCTAACGACTTCTAAATTTACAATATGCTTACCAACGAATTGCGGAGCGAAACGTACAGATAAATCAATTTGCTCACCCGATATTAATTTGACATTTTGGAATGTACTTAAATCAAACACAAATGAAGCAATATCACCGCTCAATACTTTGATGCTTTCAATACTTAATGCTTCGTTTCCACCGGCTTTTACGATAGTAACTATTTTGTCTAATGATGAAAAAACAGCAGCTTCGCCTAAATAATGATCCTCTGTTTCAATTGTAGGAAGAGTGCCCTCGCCCCGTAGAGTCAGAGAATATTTTTTATTGGTATCATTGTCCAAGTAATAATAAGCTTTTAACTGGTGAATGCCAATAGATTTCGGATTATAATCGACATTAAATCTAATTTCATCATTTGGATGAAGAACTATATCAATTGCTTGGAATTCACTTATGTCGAATTCCACTGAATTAGTTTCTATAGAATAATATTTCACTATAGCATCAACAATACCGAGATTCCGGAGAACAAATTCATATTTTGTCGAAGTACCCACTCTATGTTTGCCAAAATCATAATCTAAATCAGCCAATTCAGATACGACTCCAATACCGGTTATCGTAACCTGCACCGGCACGTCTAAATTATAATTAAAGCTAATAATATCCATAAAATCCCCTTTTATGGAAGGGGCAAAACAGACAGGAATTTCTGCGGAACTTCCAGATTTGATTGTAAGTGGGAAAATACCGGTTAAGTCATATTGAAATTGACCGCTATTTTGAATAAAATCAAATCCTTGAATTACTATATCTGTTTTCCCACTATTAGTCAATACTATATTAGCACAACTATCATTCGACACATATACCTTACCAAAGACATAGCCTTCTGCTAATAGTTCCGTCGCTGTTACTTGAGCAGTAACGGGGAATGTATATTTTTTATCGCACTCAAATATCACATCAATTTCAGCATTAATATCCGAGAAATCTGAATTAGGTTCGACGCAAACTTTGTAATTCAAGCGTTCCCCTGGATTCAATTTCAATGGTAATACTTTGCTCGGCAATACTTTTACCTTGGGATTATTTGAGTGAATATCTATCAATTGATACGGCACTTTGGAATTATTCTGCAACCATAAATCTTCACATACAGATGCTTTCCAATCGACTATACCGACATTTAGCTTCTTATGAGAATAATCTGCAATTAATGGATAATAATGATGCGACACTCTAACAAGGTTACCGGCTCTATCCCGGCAATACATTTCAATAATTGCTTCGCGATTTTGGTCAATCACATTAGCACTAAAAGTATAATACGATGAAGTATCATTCGGTATATTCAGTTCATATACATAATTTATCGTATATGAACTTTCTACGTGAGCGAAATCAAGTCCAGAATTATTTATAGTATCTTTGGCTTCATAAAAATATCCATTTATTTCGCCGCAAGTTGTGTCCATTTGAACTATTGGAGCCGTAGTATCTATCATGTTGAGTGGTAAAAGCGACGAACCTAAAACTACGGAATATGAATCTGCATCGCCATTCCCACACAGCACTCCTGAGAATTTACCGCTATCGGCTACAATTGAATGAGTGCCACTGCTCAGTGGAACTCTTACCCAGTAATATGGAGTATTTAATATTTTATTGCTTCTGATATTTGTACTTTCAAACAGCAAATTACCATCTGATTTAATATTATACAATGCACTTTGTTCTACTATAAGCATAGCAGTATGAGCAATAAACTGATTGGGAATTTGCTGTGCATTAGCCGGCACTTGGAATAGAATTCTCGGTACGAACTGCTCCACCGGCGGAACTCCACACATACTTGGATCATATTTTGTATTTTCATTAGATCCACCGTCGTGCCGCATATATTGCAAAATTTGAATAGGTGAAGTGCTTTGCCAAACTGCCGGTTCGTTCAAATTATCAATATCAATCACATCTCTTGAATTTGTTATTTCATAAGAATACAATTTCCCGGAATTAGTCTGAATAGATATCATAGTATTTGGAGTGAGCGAAGTAGCTCTGAACAAAGTAGCATTCTTCTGTGTGGTAAATTCGTAAGCTAAGGTAATATAATTCTTTCCCCATGTATTGGTCGGTGCTAACATTTCAGCCAAATGATTTTTACTTGTGAACGCAACGTCTAAGTTCTGGTAAATAGCAGTTCTAACGTGTCCTGAAATCACACCGATTGGCTTATTTGCACTAACCAATGTGCCGCTAAGATCTCCACCGGTTTGCACTTCGGCAGACTGCACAAGATATGACTCGCCTTTATTTAAAGTAATTGAGAATGCTTTGTCTGGTTTTCTTCCGAAATTTGTCTCAGTTTTCGGAGTTATAGTTACGACAGTTTCGTCATTCGCAGCAATAACGCAGAATTCACTTTTGCGAGGCTTGGCGGATTGTTCAGTAGATTCCCCACGGTAATAATCATTAGAGTAAGACATTATTACATATTCCTGCCCCCAATTAATAACCGGAATGGCTGAGAACATATCAGATGTAGTGTATATACTATTCATCCCGTAAACGGTAATCGGGACATCAGAACTAATGTGAATAGCACGATCAGAAACAGTTTCAGATACATTCAATAACGCTTTCCTGTCGAAACCAACGCGTCTCATAGTCCCACGCACAACAAATAGTGTATCATTTTTGTTCGGACCTTGAACTACCACTTTGGCATCCATGGAAGCAGAGATAAACAAATCTAAAGTATTTATCGGGTCAGTAATCCCATCAAACACAAGTTCATTTTGCATAAATGCAACATAAAAATTCCGCCCTTCGAATGAAGACAGTTTAGTCATTTCTTGACTTGATGCAGAATACATTACACTTAGAAGCAGTAATACTAAAAATTTATTTATATTTATTCTCATATCCTCACTCAATTATTTCTGTTCATAAAATTACAAGTTTTTTTACAATAAAACAAACTATTTTAACATATTACAACATATAACTATACATAACTACACAAAAATAACCAAAAAGACTCAAAGAATGTTAAATATTTAAAAATCAGTCTAAATAATTTTAATATATCGTTCAAATTATTTAATTTTGAACTTTATTATAAATTAAACAGAAAATTCAACATGAAAATATTAGTTACTGGCGGTGCCGGATTTATCGGTTCGCACATAGCCGATGCTTACATAAACGCAGGGAATGAAGTCCATATCGTAGATAATTTATCGACCGGAATAGAATCGAATATCAATCCGAAAGCAAATTTTTTCAATCTTGATATAAATTCACCCGTAATTAGAGAATTATTCAAAACGGAGAAATATGATTTGGTTTCGCATCAAGCGGCTCAGATGAACGTACGAGTAAGCGTGGGCGACCAAATTTACGATGCAACTACTAATATTCTCGGTAGTTTGAATATATTTGAAGCGGCTAAAGATAGCGGAGTAAAGAAAATTGTATTTGCATCTTCGGGTGGCACTATTTATGGAGAGCAAGATTACTTCCCTGCCGATGAAGAACATCCTACTCGTCCATGCTCGCCTTATGGCATAGCGAAACTATCCGTCGAAAAGTATTTATTCTATTATAAGGAAGTTTATGGATTGGACTATGTAGCATACAGATATGGAAATGTGTATGGACGCAGACAAAATCCACACGGCGAAGCTGGAGTAGTTGCTATCTTTATTGACAAAATGCTCGCCGGAGAACAGCCAGTAATTAATGGCGACGGATTGATCACTCGAGATTATATTTACATCGACGACGTAGTTCGGGCAAATGTACTCGCATTAAACAGCGAAGTATCAGGAATTTACAATGTAACTACAGCCGTCGAAACCAACGTAAACACAATATTTAATAGCCTAAAAGTATTATTAAAATCCGATGCTGTAGAATTCCACGGTCCGGCTAAAGCCGGCGAACAACGCAGAAGCGTTTGCTCTTTCAGTAAAATTAAGACCAAACACGGATTCGAACCACAAATCAATTTCGCAGATGGCATAAAATTTACAGTAGAAGACGTAATCGCAGGACGTAGATAAATGGAACTTGCTAAAGGGTTCGCTTTTAATTTCGGACTATGGGATTATTCGGTAATTGCTCTGTATTTTATAGCAATTTTATTTATCGGCTTTAAATACTCCAAATCAGATAAATCAACTAACGACAGCAAAGAAGATTTCCTACTTGCCGGCAGGAAATTGACTTTGCCGATGTTCGTTACTACTTTAGTAGCCACTTGGTATGGCAATATTTTGGGTGTAGGCGAATTCATTTTCAATGATGGTGTAGTCGGTTGGGTTTGCTTTTCGTTTACTTATTACGTAGCGGCATTTTTATTTGCTTTATTTATTTCGCATAAAATTAGAGATTTAGGAATTGCCACCATACCCGAACAAATCGAGAAACAATACGGTAGAACAGCAGGACTAATTTCTTCAATTATCGTATTAATCATTACTATTCCCGCCGTATATGTGTTATTGCTAGGCGTAATAGTGCAAATGTTTACTGGATGGGATTTATCCTTAGCAATAATAGTATCAACAATATTTTCATTCGCTTATATTATCAAAGGCGGATTCAAAGCGGACGTGGTTACGAACACAGCTCAATTCTATTTAATGTATATCGGCTTTGCGATACTGCTATTCTTCTCAATTTATTCATTGGGTTCGCCGTTGGCTATGCTTTCGCATCTTCCAGCTTCACATCTTACATTAAAAGGCAATTATAGCTATCAATACATAATAGTTTGGTTTATTATTGCGTTCCAGACTTTCGTCGATCCGGGATTTCATCAACGATGTGCGGCTGTTACTAAGCCTTCGGTTGCTCGCAAGGGCGTATTGATTTCAATTCTTTGCTGGATGGTATTTGATTTTATGACCTTAACTACTGCTCTATATGCGAAAGCGTATTTCCCAAATATCGAGCAAGGAATTATGAGCTACCCTATTTTAAGCGAAGCCGTATTGCCGACATTTTTCAAGGGAATATTCATCGTTTCTGTATTAGCAGCGGTTATGTCCACTTTAGACAGTTACGCATTTATCAGCGGAGCGACTATTGGCAATGACATCATTAAGAAATTCAAACGTTTCGAGAATGACGATTCTAAATATTGGACTAAAATTGGTATGGTAATTACAGGAGTATTAAGCATAGCATTAGCCATTGCCCTACCGTCGGCTGTACAATTAATTTACAAAACAGCATCGATAGCGATTCCTGGCTTATTCTATCCGATGGTGATTACTTATTTCAACAAATACGAATTAAGCAAATGCAATGCAATTACTATTATGCTTGGTTCTTCGCTGGTATCGGCGGTTTGGACATATTTTAATATTATTCAATTCAAATTCGACTTTATCATCGCTAATATTTTCGTAAATATCGAGCCGATGATTCCCGGAATTTTATTATCTTTGCTGTTCGGACTATTACTAACTAAAAAAAGGAAATAAAGATATGTGGAAAAATATGTGGACTGTCTCTAATTTATTGAGCTTTGTGCGATTACTATTAGCTGTTCCGATGGCTTCATTGGTGATAAATAATAATATTGTGGCTGCAATTATCCTCGGAGTGATAGCAATTATTACTGATTTATTAGACGGATATTTAGCTCGTAAACTCAATCAAGTGTCTGAATTCGGCAAAATTATCGATCCAGTTGCCGACAAAGTTTTAGTCGGTACTGTTGCAATTTGCTTAGTATTGAACGGCGTTCTGCCTTTGTGGTTCGTTATCGCAATTGTGCTTAGAGATGTACTAATCGTTGTCGGCGGAATTTATGCCCAAGGCAAAGTCGGCAAAGTGATTCCTTCGAATTACGTCGGCAAAGTAACAGTAATCATCGTAACCGCAGTATTAACCGGAGCTATCGCACGAGTGCCTTGGTTCACTGATTATGGTGTATTCGTAGCTTTGGGAGCATTAATCATTTCGCTTTCGGTCTATGCTATCCAAATGTTCAAGAAAATCAAAGATGCCGAGAAAGGCATTAAAGACGATAATTCTTCGATTGATGAGAACATTTAGAATTCGTATTTATTCTTCCCAATTTAAAATCAGTTTTTAGATATTCCATATTCTCTCAAATATGTATATCTAAAAACTGGTTGGCAAATATTTAGTTAGATTCAACTTTATCAAACTCAACAACTTCTTTTACTTCAGCATTAGTTATTATTCGGTATAAAACTACCATTTACATCTCCGCCGCACAAGGATCGAATATTTAGCGTAACATCAGCTCCGCTAATTGTACAACTATTTGGGTAATAAACATAATTAGGAATCAGCCAGTTAGGACAGACTAAATTGGCGATTTTTTGACGTAATGGTAAAACGTCTAATGAGCTAAGACTAGAATTATTATTAATATCAGCGGCTTTTTGCTGAATAGAGCTGAATGAAATCAAACCAGCTAATTTTTGACGAATTAAATATATATCAATTGAGTTGTATCCTCCGGCAGGCTTAACAGTAGTAATGGTTATTTTATAATTTCCATCAGTTAATCCACTTACTGAATAATTTCCATTTGAATCAGTAGTATCTCTACCTTGTTCTACACTATTAGCATCTTTAAAAATAATGATACAGTGATTCATAATTTTATTCGAAGCATTAGCATAGTTCAAAGTTCCCGATACAGTATAGGACGGTGGAGCAAGCTCAGTAGCAAACATTCTAAGGGAACTCCATTCGCTTGTGAGTGTACTATTTGACGCTTGAACCCTCCAGAAATATGGAGTAGAATAATCTAAACCCATCACCAATTTTGTGGTATCTGTAAGCACTGCATCAACTAATGTGGTTGCGAAAGTATTTGAAGTAGATACTTGCACTTTATAAGAAGTAGCATTCGCAACGGAATTCCAAGTTAATATAGGATTTAATTGCATACCCGTAGCTAAATTATTTGGAGCTACTAATGTTGGAGCAGGAAATACAGCAATAGCTTGTCCTGAAAAACCATTATATGCCGTTACACCATTCACGGTATAAAATGCGTTTCCATATAATAAATCAAATGTAGGATTAGATATTTCCATTTGCAGTAAATGATCCCAAAGCTTAAAGGTATATGCTTCATTTAGATTCATTCCATCTTTCGTAGTAGTAAGAGGATTATCGCCCCAAGCAACTAACGAAAATGTGTTACCTGTCCAAATAAGATTACCGGCACATACTAATTGATTATTACGAGTGTAGAATACTCCGACTGCATCGCCGTCAGCCATCACTCTACCATTAATTGAGTACGTACCAACTGGCGAGAAAGTAATATTAGATGAATTAGTTGTATTAGCAGTAAACGCCCAACTTGTCGGCAAAGTGGATTGTGCCGGGGCAATAGTAGTAAAAGTACGGATATCCGACCAATCGCCTTGTCTTGTTGCTGTTGCTCCACGCACTCTCCAGAAATAATTCGTAGAGTTGCTTAATGCCGGAGATACCAAAGACAAAGCTCCGATTACGACTGTATCTACATCCGGAGTTGTAAAATTATTCAAAGTAGTAATTTGTACTTGATATCTATTTGCATTTGAGACTGTAGCCCACGATAATGTTTGATTAGTAGCAGCATTAGTAGCTAAATTTTCAGGTGCAATTAGAGTCGGTGCTAATATATTATTCGCAGTTGTGCCGGAAAAACCATTATAAATACTTGTGGCATTTGCTAAAAAAGTAGTTCTGCCATAAAAAAAGTTTACTGTTGGATTGGCAATTTCTACTTGAAGTGTATTCTCCCATAATCTGAAGGAATAAGCTTCATTATTATCAAATCCATCTTTAAATGGAGTGTCAGCATTATTGCCCGAGACTACAATGATTGAAGCAGTCCCATTCCAAGTAACATATCCGCCACAAACGGCTTGACCGGCAACAGTATAAAACACTCCAATTGCATCATCAGCCGTTAATGCTCTACCGTTTACAGTATAAGAGCCAAACGGACTAAAAGCAATTGTTGCAAAATTAGTAGGATTGGGAATTACTGTCCAGCTTAATGGTACAGCAAAGGAACTTACTGATAACCAAATAAAAAATATAAAAACAATTAGTAATTTTGATACTTTCATGTTGTTTCTTTTCCTCTAAGTATTTTTGAAAATAATTTGATAAATTGAATATTTCTACATTATATTTTATAATTACAACTAAA
>CAZIIZ010000045.1:0-10479 GCA_964539225.1 uncultured Hyphomicrobiales bacterium
AGTATTCGGAGCTTCATTAACGGCTATCGAACACATTCGCGGAATCGTAGAGAATGAATTAAATGCCGCTTGCGATAATCCTTTAATCTTCGCTGATGACGACAAAGCTATTTCCGGCGGAAATTTCCACGGTCAGCCGATTGCATTAGTGATGGACTATTTGAAATTAGCAATCTCCGAAATGGGAAATATCACCGAACGCCAAATCAATAAGATGGTGGATTCTGCCACTAACGATGTGCTTCCTGCCTTCTTAGTGGGCAATAGCGGATTGAACTCCGGTCTAATGATTACTTAGTATGCTGCGGCTTCTATCGCTTCGGAGAATAAAGTATTGGTGCATCCGGCTTCTGCGGATTCTATCCCTACTTGCGAAAACACCGAAGACCACGTAAGCATGGGTACTATCGCTGCTCGCCAAGCATTGCAAATTATCGGCAATGTAGAGCAAATTCTATCTATCGCAATCATGACCGGACTTTATGCCGTTACTTTGCGTTTGGAGCAATTTGCTAAGGTCGGTATGCCGAGCAAACCCGAAGAAATTCTCGCTCCGGCTACTTTAGAATTCTATTATGCAGTTAAGAACAGTTCCGTTCATTATAAATCGGACAATAACTTCTTGAAAGTGGATCGCTTCTTAGCTCCGGAGATTAAAGCAATTTCTGAAAACATTGCTGAATTCTCTAAAATCGCAGAGAAGTATATTTAGGTTTCTATCAAATGTACTCCTCCTTTTGACAGATTGTAGAGACAAGGCATGCTTTGTCTCTACGTAAGAACATTTCAATACATTGGCACCTGTAGAGACGTTGCATGCAACGTCTCTACAAATCATAAATCTTAATTAAATCAAAAACCCCTTCCATGGATTTATTCTGTGGGAGAGGTTTTTGTTTTCACTATAATTCTCTCTCTTGCAACTCAAACTTACCAATCTCTGTCCCAGAAGTTTCTGAATCAGCCCCATTAATAAAAATTACAGTTCTTTTCCTTCTGTCCTTATAATATAGTTCTTTCATTAATTGATTTGGATTTTTTCTCAATTCTTGAATTCTTTTCTTATAATAGGCATAAACTACAGTATCTTGATGATAAATACTATCATACACTAATATTGCTTTTTCAGGTTCTCCTTTTATTTCGTAAAGATTTCCAATGTACCATTTATAGTCATAATTTGGATATGAAGCTTGTTCAAGTAGAGTCATCGCCATATCATAATCTCCATTTTTGATGTAACATCCAGCAATATTTGCCTTAATATCTGGAGAATCATTATTAAATTTTTGAGATAAATTAAATCTTTCAAGTGCTTGAACAATACTGTCATTATCATAATACAACTCTCCAACTATTGTATGTAGTTCAGAAATGTTCCATTTGTCCAATGATTTGTCATTTCTAATCAATGAATCAGCATAGGAAATCCCATTTTGTAAGTTTTTATCTGACCGATTGTATAAGATTCTTATTTTTTCTTCAAAAGCATTGGCTTTCTCATTTTCTTCCGCTGCATTTTGTGCAAAATCTTCACGAATATCATCCATAAAATTATTCTTATTCCATCTCTTTTGCTGACAACCAAATATTAATCCAATCAATGCTAAAATATAAATTGTATTTTTCATCTGAATAGTACCCAAATTATTTATTTATAAAACTCACTTGTTTTGAGGAATTACATTTCGTATTTACCAAATCTCTAATTGGCTTTACAAATATGATTTCTCAGTTTCTAAAGAAAGCAGTTATGCGGCATTTGAAAATTCCCAGAAACTACTCACTTATTTTCAGTAATTCCTACTCTACAAATTTAAGAAGAATATTCGAGTTTACCAAGCGGAGAAGGAATTAGGAGTTACAATGCTACACTCATCCGATTACTGCGAGTCATCGGATGAGTAGGATTTCAGACCTCGAGATTTTTCGATAGCGACTATTTATCAAAATTAGTATATGCCCTACCTTCGGAATCAATAATATAATATTTTATTTCTTCAGCTAACTCAGACTTTAAGAATTTATCCAAGCCAAGTAGAAAGATATATTTATCTAAAGCGGTAGCTTGCTCAGTATTATTATAGACGACAGTAACTGATTGCAATGAATTTTCGGAATACCCGGTGAATGGATTCAATATGTGATGATAGCGTCTGCCATTTATTATAATAAAGCGTTCGTAATCGCCGGAAGTAGCTACGCACTGATTATCAACCCTAAAAGTATATGCAACTGAGTCCGCAATTCGAGGATGCTTGATGCCTACGTTCCAAGGTTCATCGTTATTATTTTTGCCTTTTGCAATTAAATCGCCTCCGGCATTGATAATATAGTCCTGAATCTGCAAACTGTCCAATATCTTCCCGGCTCTATCGACGGCATAACCTTTAGCTAAACCGCCCAAATCAATTTTCAAATCCTTAGTTTTAAAGTAAATCGTAGAATTTACAGAATCCAATTCCATGTTTTTATAGCCTACAGATTTAAGCAAATATTCGATTTCACTTTTCTGAGGCAATTTTATTGTTTGATCTTTAGAAAATCCCCATAAATCAGTCAAAGCTCCCAAGCTAACGTCGAAATATCCTTCGTATAAAGCAGAATATTCTTTCGCTCGTTTGATTAAGTAATATGTTTCTTGATTGATTTTATACGGAGATTTAGCAGCATTGTGATTAATTTGATAGACTATAGAAGTAGGTACGGAATAGTTATATAGCGAATCAATTCGCTCAATTTCTTTGAAAGCGTAATAGACGGCTTTCTGAGCTTTACGAATATCAGTATCAATAGCTTTGCCGATGATTTCCGTGCCTAACAGCGATTTCTGCACATCCACCATATACTTCACTTCCTCTGCGTTGGATTCGACTACAGCGAAAGCGAAGTACATGATTAAGGAGCATTTAGTAAGTAATCGCATCAATTCCATTCCGATTATTTCCAGATGCGGAAATTCTGAACTTATTTGGAATACATACGATAGACGAACCGGATTTTGAAATTGAATTATGAGCTACACAAGTGCGATGTTTGCATGAGCTTTCTGAAATGGTAGCTTTGCTATTATCAGTGCATAGATACAATTCGCCTTTTTTCGTGGTAAATTTCAAGTCTTTATGCGATTCGGTTGTAGGAATTCTCTCCATTAGCTTATTGTCGATAAATACATCGAAATATTTAGCTTGCTGATAATCAGCAGAACTAAAGCTAATCAAAGTAGGATTATTTACAGATTTTTTAGCCGACAGTTTAGTAGCGATTTTCCTCAATTCAGAAGAAAAATCGGATTTATCATCATAGAAATTCAATAATGAATTCGACTGAGTAACTACTATATCAGCTATATATTTACCGTTCATCTGATATTCCGAAGAATTTACTCTACCAATAAAATACTTATTGATGAAGCGGTTCATTTCTGTATATGCTAATTCCGGATTATCGGATATAATTTCTAAATTGAAATTCTTTTGCTGGTTCGGATTCGAAATTGAGTTATTCGCAAGCGATTGAGCAAATAGCTTAGTTCCGGCTGCAATCAAAATAGAATTTGTTATAAATTGTCTTCTGTTCATTGTTAATACTTTCCTATTAAAATAAATATCTAAAACCAATGCTAAATAAATAGGCATATAGTGTTTTATATCCGGAATGCCAGTCCGGATGTTCGGAATTTCTGAAGAAATATTGGAACTGAGTGCTTACTTCCATTTTTTCGTTATGAATCATCGGCACAAGCTCGCCATTAAAAGTCCACTTCATCGAAAACTCATTGGTATTAAGTTTATCCAACTTAGTATCAACTGCCATATAATTTGTAGTTACAATTTCATTGCCACCCACCACAGTTGTACTCGCATCCACTCCGGCATAATACGTTGGCTTAAAGAAGTCCGCCGCAGTCTGGGTATAAAATCTATAAGCTATGGACATTACTATTTTATCGTCGTGCATCATACGATTATATTTTGCATTAATAGTGTGCGAATTTATGCTCCAATCGTCGGTGTAATATCTATAGCCAAGTTCAGCTGAACTATATTCGCCCAATCTATATAAACCTTTTAGTCCGACAGCATAGCGATTTCTGGTATCCGGCGATACTGGCTCATAGAGGTTTAATTTCATATTTGCAGTATCTAACACTTTGACTACCTGATACGGATCAGATAAATATCCATTCAGATTACTATAAAACAATTCAGCCTGAGCAATGAAGTTTACCGATAATATCTGCGACAAACTCATATTAACTGACCACACATCTTTATCGGCAGTCCACGAGCGAATTTGCGGAGATGATTTATCGAAGCTACGCACTACGCCTAAATTAACCGTAGTATTCTTTTTGGCAAAAGGTATAGATATTGATGCAGCGATTGTCTCAGAAGTATAATCGTGTTCGGTGCTGTAAATATTATTTAGTGTTACTGTAAAATCGCCGAATATATGATTTATGCCAAATGAGAATTCGTGTCGCATTTCGTCAGGAGTATTATCTCCGCCGCCTGTTGTTTTTTTAGTAGCGGAAGTATAAGCATCGATTCCTGACTTACTTGCTTGAGTAGAATAAACTCTATCAAAATGACTTTTCATAGACGCAGAAGAAATCACATCCACTAGATACCGACCGTTGATGGTAGTTTTTTCGCCCAAAGATTTATTTACATAAACATCTGGGTAAACAATAATTACTTGAGCATTATCGAAATAAGTGTTAAAGTTTACCTGTAATTCGTCAGGCGATAATTCCTGAGCCGATAACGCACCTTGCCCAAGAAATGCTAATAGCAGTAAATATTTTAATTTTAGCCGCATCCGCATCCTCCGCTCTGAGCTCCAGTAGCTCCGGCAGAACCTTCTCTATATTCCAAATGATGAATTTCGATTCCTTTTTCGATAGGATTCTTATCCATTATCATAATTGGTTTAGAAAGTTCTTCGCGTTCCCATGGCTGAACCGTTACGCATGATTGCAAACTCAGTACAATCAATATTAGTCCGGCAACAATTGTTAGTTTCTTTTTCATATTTATTATCAAAATATTGAATAATAATTTTTTAAATTTATTAAGTTTATTCCGCTAATAACTCAGCGATTTGCTTTTTATATTCTTCTTTATAACTTTCTAAGAATCCTTTGTGTATATATCGAATAACGCCCTTTTTATCAATTACGAAAGTAGTGGGCATATTCTCAACGCCATAAAGAGCAGGATTTTTCGAGTCAGGATCGCATGGTACAATAAAAGGTACTTCTACTTTTAATTTTTGAATAAAAGCTTTAGCATTGGCAGATTTCTTGTCGATATTTACAGCTACTACAGAAAAAGCATTGTCTTTATTTTGGTTAGCTAACTCAACTAGAAATGGAAATTCTTCTCGGCAAGGTGCACACCAACTCGCCCAAAAATCTAAAACAACTACTTTGCCTTTTTGGGATGAAAGCGTAAAGTCATTGCCGTCCATAGTTTTTAATGTGAAGTCAGTAGCTTCTTTTCCAGTTTCTATGGAATAAGCTGAACTAAACATAAAGAACGCAGCAAGAGCTGATACAATTATCTTTTTCATTATTTTACTCCATTAATTTTCGTAACATTAGAATCAATCTGATGCCATAATTTGCCATGGCATTGGTAGCAAGATGGTGTCGTGTGAAATTCGCCATCTAATTTCACTAATCCGCCTCGTAAATCTGACTTATGACAACTCGAACCTGCACACGAACTTTGCCAATTACTGTCGTAAGAATATGGATACCTTGCTCCTATTTTATGCCTTACTCCGTCTTTGCTATCATTATGATCAGAAGGAATCAATTCTTTGCTTTGAGTCGGAAACCCATCTTGGCAAGAAATAGCTATTAACAGCAATAACGCAGAAAGTACGATATGAATTTTCTTCATTTTTAAAAATATCCCATATTAATTATAAATATTTTGACAAAAATACAAAATAATTTCTTATTTTTACAACATATATTCAGTTAATCTGTAATTTTAACAATTTAAGAGGAAAAAAACTATGAAGCAAACTATCATTATCGCAATTATCGTTGTGATTTCTACATTTTATGCTTGCGAAAATGAGCAAAATGAAGTTAATGCTAACTACCATATATCGTCTTTCAGAGTTACTCCGACCGACATTCGTATTAAAACCGGAGACTCAATTACCTTGAATGCACAATTAATAGATACTACTATAGCCGGAATTAGTAGTGAGGCAATGCCTAACAATTCAGTAGTTTGGCAAATGCTAATCGGTGGAGGTTCGATTTCTTCTACCAAAGGGAATACTATTACTTATTATGCTCCTGCTTCGATAGCAAACCAAGAAATGACTGTAGTAATCAATGCTATTCCGTGGTTAGACACTCGATATGTTAAAAATATTAACATTACTGTTTATGGTGAGGTTGCTCCACTTGATACAGGATTATGCTTCTCGCGTGATATTCTTCCGATATTTTTCTCTAATTGTGCTATGACTAAATGCCATGATACGAAAACTCACAAAGAAGGATACATATACGATAGTTATGCAAATATTATGAAAAAAGGAATTAAAGCCAAATATCCAAATTCTAGTAAGAGTTATACTTGTCTATTTGCCGGTGAAGACATTATGCCGCCGGCTCCTAAGTCTCCACTAACCACTGAACAGAAAGCATTGATATTCCGTTGGATTGCCGAAGGTGCTGTAAATAGTGATTGTAATTCTAATCCAAGCACCGGTTGTGATACTACTAATATTACTTACTCAAAAACTTTAACACCAATTTTACAAAATTACTGCCTCGGATGTCATAATAGCACTCAGGCTCAGGGCAATGTAAATTTACAGGGTTATGATAACGTTAAAAAATATGTATTGGCAGGTTCGTTTATGGGTTCTATTAATCATCAATCCGGTTATGTGGCTATGCCATCATCTACTATTAAAATATCCGATTGTAATATCAAACAATTCCAGAAATGGATAGATGCGGGAATGCCGAATAATTAATGGGAATATTGTGATACTTCTATTATTGAATAAAGTCGATTTACTTTGTATTTCGGCTTTATTCGTTTAGTGAACGCAATAACCCAACTAATAGTTCTTCAAAGTGTAAGTTGAATTAGCTTGGTTTGCTGTCGATGAGCTAGATTGCTCAATTATTAACTTTTACTTTTCAGAGATAAGCTTTTGGAGCAATTGCTTGAGGTTTTGACAGTCAGACATAAATTTTGTATATGGAAATTTTAAATTTCATAATTTAAAATTATGAAAAAAATTTGTAAATTGAATTCTTTAATTCGTCAATTGATTATTCTACTTCTTTAGTATAATAAATTATAAGGGAAACATCTATGCTTGACTTCGTACATCTTCATAATCACACGCATTATTCACTTTTAGATGCGGCTTGTACCTCTGAGCAGTTGATAAAAGCTGCTATTGCTGATGAACAAAAAGCTTTAGCTTTGACAGATCACGGAGTTATGTACGGATGTTATGAATTCTATAAGAAATGTCATAGCTATGGCATAAAACCGGTAATTGGCTTCGAGGCTTATATTGCTTTAGGAAGCCGATTTGATAAATCTATGGATAAATCAGCCCGTTCCAAGAAAAGTAATTATTATCACATCGTATTATTAGCTAAAGATTTGGCAGGGTATCATAATTTAATGAAGCTAACAACAATTGCTCACACGGAAGGATTCTATTATCGTCCGCGAATTGACCGTGAGCTGTTGGAAAGATATAAAGAGGGAATAATAGCCACAAGTGCGTGCTTGGGAGGAGTCATTAGCAAGCCAATAGCAGATGGTGAGTATCCATTAGCAGTTGAGCAAGCTCAATATTATCAAAATTTATTTGGTGATGATTTCTATATAGAATTGCAAAATCATGGTTTGGAGAAAGATCCATTAATTTTAGAGCAAGCACCACGTCTTGCTAAGGAATTAGGGATAAAATTAGTGGCAACAAATGATATTCACTACATAAAAAAAGAACATGCCTTAGCTCATAATATCCTTTTGATGATAAATAAAGAAAATTCCAACGGAGAAGCAGTTGATTTGACTAAGCTACGGTATGGTACTGATGAGTATTATTTTAAAACCAAAGCACAAATGAATGAATTGTTCAAGGAATTTCCTGATTCTATCTCGAATACAATTGAAATTGCAGATAAATGCGATGTTAAATTCGAGAAAAAACTATATATGCCTGTGTTTCCGATTCCTTCCACTTCAAAAGCAGAAAATTTAGATGATTATTTTACTGAATTAGCTTGGGAAGGATTCCATCAGAGGTATCCAAATGCAAGTCAAGAGTATAAAGACAGACTTCAGTACGAATTAGATGTAATTATTAAGATGGGATTTCCGGGTTACTTCTTGATAACACAAGATTTCGTGAACGCAGCAAAATTTCAATTGGGAGTAAGTGTTGGTCCCGGTCGTGGATCTGCTGCCGGCTCGATGGTAGCATATTGTTTGAGAATTACAAATGTTGATCCAATGCCGTATAATTTGCTTTTCGAGAGATTTTTAAATCCTGACAGAGTATCAATGCCCGATATTGATATTGATTTCGCTGATACCAAGCGAGAAAGGGTAATTGAGTACGTAAAACAGAAATATGGACCGGAGTCAGTTTCTCAAATTATCACATTTGGAAAGCTTTCCTGCAAGGCAGTACTAAAAGACGTTGGGCGAGTGCTTGGAATTCCTCACACAGAGATAAATGCCATCACGGCAAAGATTCCTACCGTTCAGGGAAAAGTAACTCCACTGATAGAAGCATTAGAATTGCCGGATTTGAAGGAATTTCGGGACACAAAAGACCCCAAAATGAAGCAATTGAAGGAATTTTCTACTCTACTTGAGGGCTTTTTTAGGCATTCTTCCGTACATGCGGCTGGAGTTGTAATCGCTCCGGCTGAATGTAGTAATTTTGTGCCTTTGGTTAAGAAAGATTCGGAAATGGTTTCGCAATTTACGATGAAGGATCTTGAAGATGCGGGACTGCTTAAGATGGATTTCTTGGGATTGCGAACACTTACGATTATAGATGATACATTAGAGCTGATAGAGCAGAATCATCATAAGAAAATTGATATAGACGCGATAGATTTTGATGACGATGCTACGTATAGTCTTTTCTCGCGAGGCGAAACTTTAGCGATATTCCAGTTCGAAAGTAAAGGAATGCAGGAATATCTAATGCAATTGAAGCCGAAAAACCTCGAAGAAATTACGGCTATGAACGCTTTGTATCGTCCGGGACCGATGGAGAACATTCCTGACTTCATTGATAGAAAGTTTGGCAGAAAAGAGATTACGTATATCCATAATATTATGGAAGAAACTCTGAAAATGACTTACGGAATTATCGTTTATCAAGAGCAAGTAATGCAATTGGTGCAGGTAATCGCCGGATTTTGTTTGGGCCAAGCAGATATTCTGCGCCGTGCGATGGGCAAGAAGGATGATGCTCTGATGGCACAGCAGAGAAGTGTGTTTATCGAAGGAGCTTTGACCAAAGGAGTTCCTGCGGATAAAGCCGGAGAGATATTTGACTTGATTCAGAAGTTTGCAAAGTACGGATTTAATAAATCGCACTCTTTAGCTTATTCGTATTTGGCATATCAAACTGCTTGGCTGAAAGCTAATTATCGTGCTGAGTTTTTTGCGGCGAATATGACTGCAGAAAAAAGTAGTTTAGATAAAATAGTGCAATTAATTGACGAAGGCGAAGCAAATGGAATAAAAGTTTTGCCGCCGGATGTGAACCGTTCGATAGAGAAATTTACGGTAGTGAATAATCAGATTTATTTTGGTATGTCGGCAATTAAAAATGTAGGCTCGGCTGCGGTAGAAAATATAGTAAAATCTCGTTCCGAGAAACCATTTACATCATTTTTTGATTTCGTAGCAAGAGTAGATACTCGTCAAATTAATAAAAGAGTGATAGAAGCATTGATTTGCTCCGGTGCATTTGATTCGCTTAATCCACATAGATCTGCTTTATTCGAGGCAATTGATGCTGCATTAAATTATGCTAAAGCATTCCAAAACGTTGATACAAGTATGGAGAATTTATTTGGCGGCACTGAAGCGGAAAATCCTCCAGAACCGAATTTGCCGAATATTCCGGACTGGGGCGATCAAGTTCGACTGGATAAAGAGAAAGAATACTTGAATTTCTATATTAGTGGGCATCCGTTAAATCAATATAAAGCTTATATTCAGTCATTATCTCATATACATTTAGCAGAAGTGGATAGTAATTTTATTGGACATAAAGTTAGAATTTGTGGAATCGTATCGTCAGTTAGAACAATATTGGATAAACGTGGCAATTCAATTGCTTTTATGCAATTGGAGGATTTCCACGGCAAAGGCGAATGTGTATTCTGGAGCGATTCGTATAAAAAATTCAGTCATTTGTTGATTGAAAATACTCCGGTGATGG
>CAZIIZ010000046.1:0-10262 GCA_964539225.1 uncultured Hyphomicrobiales bacterium
AGATGAAATTAATAATAGCCGTTACCTTCGTTTTCTTAGCAAGTATAGCTTCAAGCTATTCGCAATACTCTCCATTTAGAGAATATCAAGAATTTAATTGGGCACAAATAGATAAGGATACAACTATTGAGAAGAAATTGGATTTAATTCGAAAAATAATTCCTAATTTCTATGTTGATAGTTCAAGTATTCGAGGGATGTTAGATAACTGTTCTGCAAAAGATGAGTACTATGAGCATTATTATGAGGCAATATCAGGATTTCATATTGTGGATGTTAACGGTGATGATGAAATGGATTTAATCTATAATGGTTATGATTTTGTTGGTGCAGAAAGACCGATATTAGGAGTATTTGTAAATCACAATGATTCGTTATCTTTAGCCGCAAAATTGACGGGTTGTTTGGATGAGGTAAAGTTTTCAAATAATCAAATTTCTGAGTTTGTTATTTCAATTTTTGATATGTTTTATCCCATTCAAGAACAAATCAAATATTTTGTAATATCAGATTCTCCAATGTTTTTCCCAATAGATGAAGAATTAGGTGCCTATCAAGAGTATATGACCGAGAAATTCCCATATAAATGTTCAAAAGTAGAAATGGTACCTCACTATACCATTGAACTAAGGGATGTATTAAACAAAACAAAAATGTTCCGATCTAAGAACAAAGTAATGGTTTCCTGGTTTCCTCAGATAGCTCCAGATATTATTGATACCGACTTCGATTTATTCAGTACATTAGAACCAGCGATAGACTCATCAAATGGCACTTATGATACGATATACCAAATTAATCCTCCAAATATTTCAATAGATTATATTATGCCAAATGAAAGAGGCTATATTTACGCAGAAAGAATAAATAACGATAAAAAGTATTATTTTGTAAGAGTATTGTCTAATGCGAATATTGAATCGAAGCCACCTTACCCCGTTTATATCTATGGTTGGATTCCTGAAGATGGAATTGAGATTGTGGAATAGGGAAGAGTAGTAATATACAATATTTCAGTCGATAATTCATCAATACATTACGTGCAATAATTATATAAAGATGAGGAATTGGAAAATGGAATTTACATTACAAGCCAGAAAACTTAATTTAATTGAGGAGTTTCTAAGAATTAATGATGAACAAGTAATATCTGATTTGGAATCCCTCATTCTTAAAGAAAAAATTAAATCTTACGAACGAGAATTAGTACCAATGACTATTGAACAATTTCACGCCAATATCAATCAATCAGTACGTGAAATTGAATCCGGTCAATTCATTACCCATGAAGAATTGCTCGAAAGCATAAAAGAATGGTAATGCTGATAAATTGATCAGTAATTGCGACTAAGCAGTTAAAGAAAATACATCACTATTATAGCATCAAATCTAATATCCGTGTTGCAAATAGGATTATAGAGGGGATTATTAAGAAAGTTTCTAAGTTAAAAGATAATCCATTGATTGGCGTAAGGGAAGAATTATTAAAAGATACTGGATATGAATTTCGTTTTTTAGTAGAAGGAAATTACAAGATAATATATTATGTAAGCTCGGATTCAATTTCAATTTCTGCAGTTTTGATTGTAGGCAAAATCCACAGAAAATAACGCAAATATCGAACTAATATGATTTGATTAAATATTATAAAAGCCGCCCCGAAAATGCTCGGAGCGGCTTTTGAATTTAATAGACAGAAAGTCTGTTATCGAATTATAATCTATTGAATAATTCTTTTAACATTTTTTCTGCTGCTACCGGAATCACAGTACCAGGACCGAAGATAGCGGAAGCTCCATTTTTGTATAAGAAATCATAATCTTGAGCAGGGATTACTCCACCGCAGATGATCATAATGTCTTCGCGACCAAGTTTCTTTAATTCGTCTCTAAGAGCTGGAACTAAAGTTTTGTGTCCTGCAGCCAAAGAAGATACGCCCACTACGTGTACGTCATTTTCTACAGCCATTTTAGCAGTTTCTTCCGGAGTTTGGAATAAAGGTCCTATATCAACGTCGAAGCCCATATCCGCATAAGCGGTAGCAACAACTTTAGCACCTCTATCGTGTCCGTCTTGACCCATTTTGGCAATCAAGATTCTCGGACGGCGACCTTCTTTTTGTTCGAATTCGTCAGCCATTTTGCGAACGTTTTCGATAGTTCCGTCGTCAGCATATTCTGAGCTGTAAACGCCTGAAATCGAGCGAATTACTGCTTGGTGTCTGCCGGAGATTTTCTCAATAGCATAAGAGATTTCGCCTAAGCTGGCACGAACACGAGCTGCGTTAACAGCTAATTCGAGTAAGTTGCCTTCGCCTGTTTTAGTGCATTCGGTGATAGCATCTAATGCTTCTTGAACTTTTGCGTTGTCTCTGTTTGCTTTCAATGTAGCAAGGCGAATTAATTGTTGTTCGCGAACGGCTGTGTTGTCGATGTCAAGAATTTCGATAGGATCTTCTTGATCGAGTTTGTATTTATTCACGCCGATGATACCTTCGCGACCAGAGTCGATACGAGCTTGACGCTTAGCGGCAGCTTCTTCGATTCTCATTTTCGGAACGCCTGTTTCAATTGCTTTAGCCATACCGCCGAGAGATTCAATCTCTTCGATGTGAGCCCAAGCTCTGTGCATTAATTCATTAGTTAAGGCTTCTACGTAATAAGAACCGCCCCAAGGGTCAATTACTGAGCAGATGTTAGTTTCATCTTGCAAGAATAATTGAGTGTTACGGGCGATACGAGCAGAGAAGTCTGTAGGTAATGCAATTGCTTCATCTAATGAGTTAGTGTGCAATGATTGAGTATGACCCAATGCAGCAGCCATAGCTTCGATTTCAGTACGTGCTATGTTGTTGAACGGATCTTGCTCAGTTAAGCTCCAACCTGAAGTTTGGCAGTGAGTACGCAAAGCCATAGATTTAGAGCTTTTCGCACCTTCATTTTTCAACATTTTTGCCCAAAGCATTCTTGCGGCTCTCATTTTCGCAATTTCCATGAAGTAGTTTTTGCCTACTGCCCAGAAGAATGAGAAACGAGGAGCGAAATCATCAACCTTCAAGCCAGCTTTCATACCGGCACGAACGTAGTCCAAACCGTCGGCTAATGTGTATGCCATTTCGATGTCGGCTGTTGCACCGGCTTCTTGCATGTGATAGCCTGAGATTGAGATACTGTTGAATTTAGGCATTTTCTGAGAAGTATATGCGAAAATATCAGAAATTAATTTCATTGAGATTTCCGGTGGGTAAATGTACGTGTTACGCACCATATACTCTTTTAAAATGTCATTTTGGATAGTACCCGACAATAATTCCTTAGCTACGCCTTGTTCTTCGCCTGCTACGATGTAGAAAGCCAAAATAGGCAATACAGCACCGTTCATAGTCATAGATACAGACATTTTGTCTAAAGGAATTTTATCGAATAATACTTTCATATCAAGTATAGAATCAACTGCTACGCCTGCTTTACCTACGTCGCCGACTACTCTTTCGTGGTCAGAGTCGTATCCGCGGTGTGTAGCTAAGTCGAATGCGATAGAAAGACCTTTTTGCCCGGCGGCTAAGTTTCTTCTATAGAATGCGTTAGATTCCTCCGCAGTAGAGAAACCTGCATACTGACGGATAGTCCAAGGGCGAGTAGTGTACATAGTTGGATATGGACCTCTCAAGAATGGAGCAATACCGGCAGTGAAGCCGAGATGCTCGTAATTTTCGTATTCGCCTTTGTGATTAATCGGTAATACATCTATGTTTTCCATAGATTTTTCGATTAATTCTTCGAATTTCATACCGGTGTTTTTTTCAATTTCTGCTTTCCAAGCTTCATAGCTTTCAGCTTCGAAATTAGCTTTAAAATCTATTTTGCTAAAATCCGGATTTTTCATATTTATTTATCTCCATTTATTATATTAATTTCAATAATTAAGCAATACCGAGCTGCTTTTGAACTGTAGTTAAAATACCAAATAAATTAGCTTTGATGTGGATGAATTCATCTACGCCGGCTTCTTTAAATTGTTCAATATAATCAGTCGGGTATCCGGCTAATACTATAAATTTGTTAGGATTAGCAGATTTAATAGTTTTAGCTAATTCCGGTACGATTTCCGGATATGTATCGTCAGTAGAGCATATTACAATTATTTTTGCATCGCTTTCTAAAGCTGCTTTTGCTGCATCGGCATTAGTATCGAATCCGGCATTGTTGATCATTTCGAATCCACCGGTTCCGAAGAAGTCTATGCTGAAATCAGCTCTGCCTTTATGTTGTTTTAACGGACCCATATTAGCCAAGAAGATTTTAGGAGCATTACCAGTTCTATTTTTAACTTCTTCTGAAGCAGCTCTAATTGCTTCGAATGGTTCAGCTAAACGAGAGGTATCTACCTTTTCAGCAGTTACGCTTGTATTGCAGATAGAACCGCACAATACGTTTACTGCGGCAGCTATGTTAGTACCTTGCAAGAATGCATCAGTCAATGAATTTAATAATTCAACTGATAATCCATTTGTCGGAACTTTAACTAAGGCTTCGGCTGCTTTCGGATTGTCGGCTTTTTTAGCTGCGTATTCGTAAACTGCTTTATAATCGTAAGTAATTACGTCGGCAGGTTTTTCGCTACCGTTTGGATATTTGTTTGTACCGACGATTACGTCTTTGCGTGAAGCAACGTTTTTCAATCTTTCAGCTTTAATAGTTTTAATAGCTGTTTGGATGTTTCCGGCTAATAATTCTTTAGACATTCCGCCTTTAGCTTCGATGTCTTGGAACATTTTCCAAGCTGCTTCGGCTAATTGAGCAGTCAATGTTTCTACATACCAAGATCCACCAGCTGGGTCGATTGTATCGCGAAGGTTACATTCTTCTTTTAAGAATAATTGTGTGTTGCGAGATATACGACGAGAGAAATCTTTCGGCAAACCGAATTGGTCGTCGAATGGTCTAACTGTGTGGCTGTCAGTACCGGCTAAGATTGCGGCTAATGATTCATTAGTGCCGCGAAGCATATTTACATATTGGTCAAGCTTAGTCTTGTTTGACTTAGTTGTTTTAGTGTGTAAATGTACTTTTTGACCTTCTGTGCCTGCACCGAATTCTTGAGCTATTTTAGCCCAAAGCATTCTGAAAGCTCTTACTTTCGCAATTTCCATGAAGAAATTCGAGCCAATACCCATAGAGAACGACATTCTCTCAGTAATATCATCAACTGATACATTGTGATTAGCTATTTCACGAACGTATTCAGTACCTGTAGCTAAAGCGTAAGCAATTTCTTGCACTGCATTAGCACCACCGTCGTTATAAACGGTAGCATCTACTTCTACTGCTCTTAAAGCTGATTTATTGCTTGCTAGGTAGTTCAATATTAAAGCCATTACTTGATAATATTTATCTACATCCATTTTGATTTCGCCACAGCGTGCTAAATTGCCGAGCGGATCAATGCGGAAAACGCCTTTTACATCAGCTAAAGTTAGGTTGTTAGCTTTTAAATAAGAATTAAATAAAGCAAAGAAAACAACAGGATAGTTAGTTGTAATTAAATGTACTGGAGTAGTTTTTAAATCAACTCCGGCAAATGCTTTATTCATATCTTCTAAGTCGAATAAAATTGTAGATGGACAAGATTCAGCCGCTTGTTTGTTCTTCAATTGTTCAACTATTCTGTCATTGAAACGAATGGCAACGGCATTTTGACCTCTGCCCATATCGTATCTCAATGCTGTATTAAAGTCTTCTGGCATAGCATAATTAATTTCCTGCTCTATAGCCCAAGCATCTTTTTTGTATCCGTCTGCTTTTGTACCGCGAACGAATGGGAAGATGCCCGGCAGATTATTTTTCAAATGCTCTAAATTTTGAGCATCTTCTAATCTGTAGATAGGTTTAACTGCGAAGCCTTCATAAGTCTTAATCGTTAATTTCTCTAAAGGCTTGCCTTTGAGAGATATTTCTGCTTCTTTCGCCCAATCTTCGTAAGAATTCGGCGAAAACTCTTCTAATAATCTTTTAGATTTTTCCATAGACATATTGTTCAGCCCTATTTGTTAATGTATATTAACCATAAAAATAAACTACTTTATTGTCGATTTTACTACAATAGACTTCAAAATTAACTAATTTAAGTTATTTAATCAATAATTATTTGAAATATTTATAAATTTCAGGTTTTAATCGTAGTATCATACTCGAAATCTTGAATTGTAACGAATTTATTACACAATTGGCAACGTAAAACTAATCTTTGAACCTTCGCCGATTATTGATTCTGCCCATATTGTGCCTCCATGTTTTTCGACAAATTCTCTGCATAATTTTAATCCAAAGCCACTTCCTTTTTCATTATTTGTGCCTTTGTTGGATATTAATTTATCTAAAGAGAATAATGAATTTAATACTTTGTCGTCCATCCCGACCCCGGTATCAGATACTGATATTTGTATGAAGTTATCAATTGTTTTTGATTCAATTGAAATTGTTCCTCCGCTATGTGTAAATTTTATAGCATTACTGAGTAAATTACGTATAATCGTCGAGTACATATTAATATCGCAATTCAAACTTAATTTCTGGTCTATCATATTATTGATTTTTATCTTCTTCGCATCTGCCAATTGAACTGAACTCTTAATCATCAAAGAACACGTAGCAGCCAGATTGACAGGAATAGGATTGAAGTTAACTGAACTTAACTGGCTTCTTGACCATTCTAGTAATCCATTTAATAATTCATAAGTGTTCTTTGCAGAATTACAAATAGCAGCTCCCATAGTTTTAATCTCATCCATATCAATATTATCGGCTTCGGTTGCTATCAAATCAGACAAGCCCATTATTCCGGTAAATGGTGAACGCAAATCATGCGAAATTATCGAAAAGAATTTGTCCTTCGTTGCATTGGCTTCTTGTAATTCTATATTTGCATTTTCAATTTCTTGCTGCTTTTCCGATAATTCCTTTAACAATGCTTCTAATTCGATATTCGCTTCTGATATTATTTTATTTTTATCTTCTAGAATATTACTCTGACGATGTTTAATAAATAATAGTCGAACCACCGTTATTAGTCCCATTAAAAATAATATTGCAATAAGAATAGCAATTATCATTGTTATTCTATTGTTTTCAGCTTCGATTTTCTTTAACGCTATATTATTATTTTGCTTCTCAATATTTTTTTCAGTTTCCATGAAATTAATCTTAATTTTGGTATTAATTGATGCCACGGAATCATGCAATTGATAATATTTCTCATGATAAATCAGTGCTTCTTTGTGATTATTGATTCCTTTGTTAGCCTTGAAAAGCTGATTGTAACAAAACTCTAAAGATTTTAAAGAATTAATTTCCTTAAAAAACGGTATTTGATTATTTAGTACAATAATTGCATCAGATATGCTTTGAAACTTATCAGGCAATAGTGCTATAATATTAGCTTTATTAGTATTCAAATTGTAGTCAATTGAGAGTCTCGCCAATTCTACATTGATTTCTGAATTCAAATATTTATCATTTGTTTTTTGATTAAGTTCTATAGCCTTGGAAAAATATTCCATAGATTTTTTATAATCTTTCAATTCGCAATAAGAAGAGGCTATGTTGATATATACCATTTCATTGATTGATAAACTTTGAGAAATTTTATTCATATCAATTGCTTGAAAATAATATTCTAATGCTTTGTCCCACATTTTTAAATCTCTATATACATTAGCGATATTCAATATATATCTTGCCAGCTGTTTGTTTTGGGGCAACATTTTTTCTAATTCAATCGATTTAAAAGAATACTGTAAACTCTTCTCATAAAATCCTACACCGGAATAAACCAAACTTAGATTGTTATAATTGCTTGCCAGTCCTCGATTATCTTTCAATTCTTGATTGATTTTTACAGCATTCAGTAGATTTTTCAACGCATTTGGGAAATCTGATATTGTCCAATAATTAACTCCAAGTCTCCTATACGCCGTTGCCATTCCTTCCTTAAAATTTAATGAAGTAGCTAATTGAAGTCCACGTCTCGCGAATTCCATTCCTTTATTGGGAGCAATTGTATAATACTTAAAAGCCAATAGATTCAAAATATTTACTTTGTTCGTATCATTTGCTTTGTTTCTTTTTAGTTCTATTTCTAAGGATTCAATTTTATTCTTGATGGGTGCTTCACTCAATAATTGTAGTGGAGAACCCATTAACATTATAAAAACAAGATAAATACAAATTTGTAGATTATTAATCATAGAATTGTCCAATTTTTTCTTCCAAATAATACTTAGCATAAGTCGGACAACAATTTAACTAATATTCGTTAAATTGCCAATACGTAATACTACGACTTTTTATTAAAATCTTATTTATTTTTATCTAATACAGATAATAATAATATATATAGCTACAGAATAATAGGGAAGTGGACGATATTTTGCGAACAGAATATTGCTACGAAAGAAATTCTATGATTTAATATATTTTTTCACTTGCAGAAAATCAAAAAGGACGAATCATCGCTGACTCGCCCTTTTTGTTTGTGTTCCGGTATTGGAGTTCGGATTATTTTATTACATTTATGTTTTTGGATGTAGTTCCGTTTGGAGTGATTACCTGCAAGTAATATGTTCCAGAATTTAATGCTTGAGTATTTAATTGGAATTCGTAGAAACCTTGAGTTTGATCTAAATCATTAGCAATAGTTTGTACTAAATTTCCCAATTGATTGAATAATTTGATTGAAACCTTGCTGTCAGTAGGCAATTGGTATAAAATCTTTGAAGATTCTACTGCCGGATTAGGATTCGCTGAAATAGTTAAGTCCCATTTGTAATCATTTTCTACAGAGTTTGATTTAGCTTTGTAAGCTGCATTAATTGGATCGTATTCTGACCAAGGTAAATCCCAACGAGCAGTAATGCCGGTAGAGAATGCTCCGCGATAAGTAACCGGAGTGAAGAATGGATCTGATAATTTTGCATTTGTAAAGTTTGCATTATTTAAGTAGCTTGCTGCCGAAGTAGGTGCTGCGTTGATTAATTCTAAATCAGTAGGGAAGGCGTTCTCTAATTTTGCTAAATCAGCTACGCTACCGGAGCCGTTTACAAATTCGTTGCCAAATTCAGCTTTGCTTAACCAGCTTGTGGTTACTTTATCAGTCGCTGTAGTTCCTGAGCCAAGATAGAAGAATTTGTTGTTATTCTTGATACCAATAAAACTATTATTTCGTACTTGAAGTGAATCAACACCAGCGGCACGAACAGTATTATCGTTTGTTATTTCTACGCCTGATGGCCAGCCGATTAATAATGAATTGAATAGTGATAAACGAGAATTTCTGCGAATTTGTACTGCTGTTAAATATTTAGCATTATAATTTGTAGCTCCAGTGCCTGGAGTCCAGCTTGTGTCTCTCACTCCACCGATACAAGTCATATTCGAGAAGATAGGAGCTGTGAATGGCTGATTCTCAGATGCTTTAGAATCGTTATCGGATTCAAATGCTTCTGAATTCGATTGGTCTGCTATGTTTTGGAATCTATAACCTAACCCAAATTGTACTTTACCAACGAAACCGTTATCTGTATCGAAATCATCGTCGATACCATTATATGCTATTAAGTATTTATTGTTTACACTACCGCCGAACCATTCAAAGCTGTCATCACCACCGTAAGATACTTGTACATTTCTGATTACAGTTTTGCTACCAACGGCACCCATAGTTAAACCATTTAATTCATTGTCTGGAGATTCTGCGATACCGGCGAATTCAATACGAACATATTCTAAAACGCCGGAAGAATCTTCGGCATTGTTCACGCCATTCCAAGTGCCGTACCAACCGTTTTTCTTTACTGTCTGAGCATCTGCGATTCCGCCTTCTATTGCAGCTTCGCCTAAGTTAGTATAAGCATTACCCATTAACAATATACCGCCCCAGTCGCCTCTGTCGCGAGAACCAGCAGCATATCCGCTCGTGAAAATAATTGGACTTGTGCTAGTACCTTTAGCATAAATTTTACCACCACGATTGACCACAATTGCAGAAGTTTCTTGATCGTCGCCTAATACAATTGTACCTGGCTCTACTCTAAGTACTCCACCATTTTGTACAAATACTACTTTGCTTAGTTTGTAAATTTTAGTTGATGACAAAGTAACAGTATTCGTAATATCGCCAGAAATCGTAGAATCAGCTACTGCCGGAGCAGGAATAGTTACATTAATCGGACCAACAGTAGTTGCAACTGTCGGAGTAGAAACTAA
>CAZIIZ010000047.1:0-10197 GCA_964539225.1 uncultured Hyphomicrobiales bacterium
ATTTTGATATTTTCATGTTGTTTCTTTTCCTCTAAGTATTCTTGAAAATGTTATTGTATAGTTTTAATATTTCTACATAATTTTATTAGTATAGTTTTATATTTAAAAAAAACTATATCAAGGATTCATAGATTTATTTTTTTGCATTCAAATTACAGTACGTAAATATAAGAAATTTTTAATTCAAAATTATCCAAGAAAGTTTTAAGTAAAATATAATATCCTTATTTCAGCGAACTTCTTGATTATTAAGAGAATATTTTTTATTTTGCATTCTTTTAATATCAAGGGAAAAGAATATGAAACATGCTTTACGAATTGCAATGTTTTTGCTAATGGTTTCCGGCTTATATGCTGTTCCAACCGTTCAATTAGTCCAGCCCGCCAATATGGCTACAAATGTCAGCCGACCGGTGGTATTTAATTGGAATATTTCCCCGCAATCAACTGTTGCATACCAATACGAGATTCAAGTAGCTTACGACTCTACATTTGGTTGGGTGCTGTACGATTTCATCACAAACAATCGTAATTATACTGCTGGGGGTTTAGCTAATGCCCAATTAATGTATTGGCGAGTCATCATCAAAAGCCCAAGCGATCCTAATGATTTTGCCGAATCAAGTATATTCCAATTCACAACAGAAGCCAATACTCCCGGTTGCCCGGTGCTTATCAAGCCAGCGTATCATCAGGAAAGAATTGCTCGCGGAGGCACTCAATTTGATTGGTCGCCGATTGCGAATGCAAATTTCTATGAGATTATGATTTCTACCAGCGGATTATTTTTCAACGATACAAACAAATACAAGACCGAATATTTACCTTTTACTTACTCAAAAGTATTTGAGTATTCTAGTGTTTATTATTGGAGAGTTCGGGCGGGGTTCACAAATACTAATGATACGATTTATAGTGATTGGTCTAAAACGGGAATCTTCCGAACAGAATCCCAATTTGGTCCGCCAGAATTACGAGCTCCATTTGATAGTGCAGAATTTACTACCAATGATTTGGATTATTATTTTTCGTGGAATGGCGGAGGAATGAATAATTATTTTGCATTCTCGGCAGATAGCGATATGTTCGATGTCGGCGGAGCATTAATTCCTCCAAATGGCTATCACAGCTTTTCCCGACGACTTAATCCCGGCAAATACTATTGGAGAGTTCAAATCGGAGCAGTCGATAACCCGAACCAACAATACCCGAAGTACTATGTATCTGATTGGTCCGAAACCCGTTGCATTATAGTAAAGCAAGTCCCAATAAATTATATAAATCCTATCTATCCGATTCAAGATTACTATAGAGCAACGCCTTTAGATACTATTATCAGCTGGACTGCTGTGCCAAATGCGATAAACTATGAATTCGAAATGCACTCTGATAGTACGCAGACCGGAATTATTACTTTGACAGAAAATCAATATCATGCCGCTAATCTTTATTCAGATGCATATTATTATTGGCATGTGCGAGCTAAATATTTACTCGACGGCGATGAAACATATACTGCATGGTTTGGCTATTGGAGTTTCTATACTGCCGATACGATAACAATTCTGCCAACTCCGAATAAAATCTATCCTTTGGACGGAATTAAGTATTCAGGTATTCCTGAAGACACCTATTTTCAGTGGCATCCCGTGCGAAGAGCTAATTTATATCAACTCCAATTGGCTTATGATAGTACATTTACTACCATAATTACAGAGAAATTTGGTAGTGATACTATTTACCATGATTTACAAATATTCCCGAATAATACTACAGTTTATTGGAGAATTAAAGCACTTTATAATGTAGGCGAAACTAATTTCAAGCATAGTTATTGGAGCGATATATATAGCTTCACTACTTCTTATGAATTCCCGAATTATCCTCAGACTATTTACCCGGCAAATGGAGCTACTAATTTGCCGCAGGAAATCACATTAGTATGGACTCCACTCCCAAATGCTGTAAGTTATAGGATTAGAATTAATTATCCAGACAACTATTACTACGATGAATATCCTTATGAATTGTACTCTACGACTAATACCTTGACCTTCACTTACACGAAACCAAATTCAACATTCAGTTGGTATGTTTCAGCTTCAGCAGCTAATGGTTACGGCAGTGGAGTGCAACCTGAACCTTGGACTTTCACTACG
Source organism: uncultured Hyphomicrobiales bacterium (assembly GCA_964539225.1). Taxonomy (GTDB): domain Bacteria; phylum Bacteroidota; class Ignavibacteria; order Kapaibacteriales; family UBA2268; genus CALLXS01. The sequence continues at coordinate 2,160 of CAZIIZ010000047.1, forward strand.
GGCAATTTCGATAGTGGAGTTTGCCCGCCAATTGCTCCGCCGAATGGTGCAAATTTTGAATCTTCGAATGTGTACGTAGAATGGACTGCGAATCCTAATGCTGAATCGTACAGATTCCAATTAGCTCAACAAAGTACAATTATTCCAAAAGTATTGATTTCGCAAAACATGCTTTTCTCTGAGAATTCTACTATCGTGATGGATACATTAATGACCAATAACAGCATCAACCTTTCGCTAAATGGAATTGACCAAACTTATTATTGGCGAGTATATGCTAATCTTAAAAATGGCGACTCCACTTGCTGGAGCGACCAATGGAAATTTACAGTCAATGCTACTAATTATGTAGAATTAAATCACGAAAATTTAGCTATCCAAGTTTATACTAATAATGATTTATTGACAGTACGACAGGATGAAAAATATTTCGAGCAAGCGAAATTCGAGATTTTCAATATTTCCGGCGAACTCATTAAAGATTTAGGCACTCAGTATTTCAATAATAATTCTATTGAATTCAATTTATCAGAACTGCTATCGGGCAAATATTGGCTAAAAATCAGCTCCGATAAATATGCTAAATATTATAATTTTGTAGTGCTACGATAATATCCTTCATCATTAACGAATCCTTCTAATTCGGACATTCTGAATTAGAAGGATTTTCCTTTTATTGAAGTTTTTTTTTACTTAAACTTTTTCACTATATGACCCAACATCGCCTTAATTATTAAACCGTGAAATGGTTTGACAAATGTAAAATACAATCGTCCGTATCCATTATTATACTTCACCGCAGTTAAGCTATAGATTTCATATTGATTTCCGGATTTGGTCAATGCTACCGATGTAGCGAAATTCAAATGCTTATCCGGTTCGCCGAACATTATTTCTTCGTCATTGAAATCAATCACTTTAAACATCGGATAGGGTTCACCGATAGCAAGGATAGGTTTTTCCGGTCGTTTGATTTCGTCTGATGTTTTTAGCCCAAATCTTCCAACAAGGAAATCCCTAAATTTGATCAGTCCATTCACCCAAGCCGGAAAATAATCAAACATCTCAAATGCTAATTCTTCTATCTTTACTTCATTATCCGTTTCAAATGTTTTGGAGAATCTATCCAAATAATCCGGATTATCGAAGTATTTATCAGTTAAAAATTGCTTAGTCATTTTATTATTCTCAATTATTAATTAGGCTCAATTTTGTATCTGCAAATTAGGCTTTAAAATTTGATTTAAAGGACGAATATCGTTAAATACAGATATTATTTCCTTAAACTTCAAATTTATACCGACAAATGAAGCAAAAGTATTTTATTATTTAAACAATTTTTATTAGTTTGCAGTTTTACTATCGAACAAGAGAATAAACATGAAAAAGTCTATTATTTTGAGTATTTTTCTAATAGCATTTATGACATTAAGTGCTTATTCCGCTAATGGAATCTTAAGGATAAATCTAACGAATGGTCATAGCAAAGTCTTTGAAATTTCGTCAATTCAAAAAATAATGACTAACAAATTGTCAGCTGGAATTGATAAATCCATTATTGATACGCTAACAAGCTCAATTCATGTAAACCCAAATCCAATTAGGACAAATGCAGAAATTACATTCGATGCCCAATCCAATGCAAATTATACCATAGAAATCATAAATAGCTTAGGTCAAAAAATTAGAACTATTAATATTAAAGAAATCAATATTGGCTCTAATCTCATAATTTGGGACACTAATGACGATTTCGGAAATCCTGCAAACGATGGCATTTACTATTGCAAAATTTCAAGTAGTAATTATTCAGCCACTCAAAAAATGATTATTAAAAGGTAGAGAATTATGAAGAAAATCATTTATGCACTATTGACTGTGATTCTTTTTAGTATTAGTACGTCTAAAGCACAAGTGCCGGAAATAACAATTATTTTGAATGACGGTACAGTTCAGAGAATTAATGCTAATGAAATATCTAATATTCAAATTGAAAATGCAAAAGTAAATGAATTAATGTGTATATATCAATACAATGTTGTGGATAAATTCCTATCTAAAGCAATTGATAGCATCGTAATAAATCCATCAAATTTTTCAATGCACATTACTTGTTGGGATAGAGTTTATGACTATTCCCCTATATCAGTAATTGATAGTATTAAATTTATTGAACTTCCGTTAAACAATTCAGATACTGTACGAATCAATAACCAAGTCTGGCAATTAAGAAATTTAGATGTAGATCATTATAGAAATGGCGACAGCATTCCCGAGATACGAGATAGGCAAGAATGGGCTGGTGCTAAATATGGTGCTTGGTGCTATTATGATAACGATACTGTGAACAAAAAATATGGCAAGCTATATAATTATTATGCTATATCTGATCCACGAGGTCTTGCACCGAAAAATTGGACTATATGCGATTCTAAATTTTTCAATCACGACAACACAGAATTTTTCTTAAAATCTTGCCCTGACTATAAAATTGCAGAAGATGGCTACTGGAGCTATTCAGATGAAATTTGTACTAATTACACAGGTTTTTCCGCTGTACCGACAGGAGTACGCTTGAGATCGGGTACTTTTAAGGGACTTCATACTGATTGCATATTAGCTTTTGCAGATACTACTGCTTTAGAAATGAATAATTATTTTGATCCCACAATTGGCACTAATGCTCATTTGAATGCAGGCTTTACGGTGCGATGCGTAAAATTTTATCCCGAATTGTTTGCATTATTTCCTCGTCAAGGATTGCCCGGCGATACTATGACTATCTATGGTGAGCATTTAAAACGAGAAGGCGGCACTGCTATTTTCACACTTAATAATCAAGAAATTACTGACATTATAGCATGGGACGATAGCAAGATAGTATTTAGAATTCCGCTAAATGCTATCTCCGGCACAATTAGACTAATTCTTAATGATTTAGGAAGTAATGAAATCAAATTGAGAATATCTGACCAAATTGAGACAATCACCATTGGCAATCAAGTATGGATGAAGTATAACTTAGACGTTGATAAATATTCAAATGGAGACTCTTTGAGCGATACTGAATTAGGCAAATGGCGATTACCCAATGATAGCGTTCATTACCTAAATTCAAACGGTAGATTATATAATCAATATGCAATGAATGACTCGAGAGGATTAATTCCAACCGGATGGCATGTTCCAAGCGTTCAAGAGTGGCAAGAGCTTACCGACTATCTAACAGCTCAAGGTATAAATGGTACGAAAGAAATTGCATCTCTGTATGGATTTGATTTTATTAATTCACGTGGTGGAATAATAAATAATATGTATTGGACATGCACAAAAAACGAATATCCTTGGAATGAAGAAAATTATGTATGGCAATTAACTCCTGACTACCACTTGGTTAAGGAAACTCTATACCATGACAGGTACAGTCTGTTTTTTATACGATGCATTAAGGATAATTAATGATTTGAGTTATGAACCAGTTTTTTCTGTGTTTCAGTATCGAATAATTTGTATAAATGTACTTGTAACCAAGTTAGAAACAACTTATTTTAATCTGATATCCTTCAAATACTTATCTCCGTACACATCGGATGAATAGTGTTATTCCGGTTTTGAAAGTCTTCGAGCAAATCGTTCTTACGATTCAGCGTAGCTAAATACCGGAATAATAATTCATTAGCAATATTAAAGATGTGTATATTAGACAGGTTAGCAGGAAGTCCACAATTACTATTTCGCACCTCGTCCGGTTAATAGAACTCCTACCGTATAATATGCGATAATCAAATCAAGCAATAAAGATGCTTTTGTAATATACTCAACATCTTTTATTAGTTTTGCTCTGTGTTGTTCCATAGTAAGTGCATGCCCAACTGAAATTTGCGAAAGGCAAGTGAACCCCGGCAATATAGCGTTACGTTCAGCAAATTCCGGAAATTTTTCAATAATTGCATAATAATACATTGCCGGCTCCGGTCTCGGTCCGATTACTGTCATATCTTTTCGTAAGATATTAAAGAATTGCGGAATTTCGTCAATCCTATGCACTCTATAAAATTTAGCCAGTTTACTTACCTTACCGTCTGTGTCCATCGTTCGGAGTTTGAATATTGTAAATAATTTTCCGTTTTTCCCTATTCGAGGTTGGAAATAAAATGGATTGCGTTTGCCGTCAATAATTAGAAACAGTGCGGAAAGCAAAACGAATAATAATATCAATGGACTTAGCCCAAGAATCACGATGAATTCTATGCACCATCTAAATTCTAAATATAAGTATCGAATCATAGTTACTGTCATTGTGGACTCCTCGAATAATAATCATCAATTAGTGATTGAATCGGCACAAATTCAAATTCGGAGACTAATAGTTCCAACTTTTTGCTTACATTCTTAATATTATAGTAATGTCTGATGCTCGAAGTGAGATTAGTATCGATCTTCGGTTGACCTATATCTAATTCCCAAGGATGAAGATAAAACACGTAGTGGGCAGTTTGTCGATCGCTTATTTGTTTCAATTTTCTAAATAATGGGTACGGATAGAATCTGAAATATGCTCCGCCAGAACAAGGAATTAACTTGCCCCCAAGTTTAACCGAATTCATAGGCAATTCTATGATGCCGTTATCGTGCCTAAATATTTCCCTGTTACTATCGCCTATTCCATATTCTTTCCGTAAATTAGTAGGATAGATAGATGATGAGTATTTAATGCCAAATTTCTTCAATGTGTCTAATGCCCATAGCGTATCTTTAGTGATTGAAAACGATGGAGCTCGGTATCCTTGCACATTAGTGAAGCCAATTTTAGCCAAAGCTTCTAATGACATCTCCATATCTTGTTCAAATTGTATTTCGTTCTGCTTAGTAATTTGCGTATGAGAGTAACCGTGCGATGCAATTTCGTGTCCGTAATCGCTGATTCGTTTTATCAAATCAGGCTTTCTATCTGCGATATAACCCAATACAAAAAACACAGCAGAAATCGATTTAGTTTTGAGCCGTTCCAATATATACTTTGTCGGCTCTTCGATGCGAATATCGCATTTATCCCAATCCAATTTTTCAAAACCGGGCATATTCTTCGGAGCGAACCAATCCTCGAGATCAATAGTTAATGTATTCATAAGCTTACGACTGAATATATTGCAAAGTGTCAATTATATTATATTGGGGTCTCCATTCACAAATTGATTTAATTCTTTCCAAACAGGGTTTGCGTACATAGACTTCATCAAATCCTTCAGGCATTTCCGAATTGGGTATAAATCGAATTCCGGATGAACTATTAGTAAATTCAATTATTAATTGAGCTAATTCTAATATTGTCATATCTTTTGTTCCGCCGATATTGTAGCAAATATCTTCTTTGTTAATTAAATTTTCAATATTGTAAAGCAGAGAAGCAATTGCATCAATTCCGTCTCTAATATCGCAAAATGTACGCCTTTGGCTGCCATCTCCATAAACTGTTAACTCCTCGTTCGCTTTGGCTTGTTCTAAAAACTTAGGCACAACAAATCCATATTTTTTATTTTGATTTTTACCAATAAAATTAAAATACCTACCAATTAGGATCTTCAAACCTTTGCGTTTGTAATCGTATGCGATAAATTCCTCAGCAATTTTCGATACAGAATACGCCCATCGGAATAAATGGGGATGCCCAATATATGAATAATCAGATTCTTTGAATTCAGCAGCATTAATTTTGCCATACACTTCAGATGAACTGGACAAAAATATTGGTTTGCTGTATTCATGGCATTTGCGGATAATGAACTCAGTAGTTATGATATTATGTAGCATTAATTCGCTCGGACGATTAATCGCATAGTCCACTCCTACTCTGGCAGCGAAATGAACCACTACATCAACTTTCTGAATAATTTGATTAAATTGAGATTCTTCAGGTAAAGACAAGGTATGCAGTTCAAAATTGGGATTGTGCAGCAATTTTGATAAATTTTCTAAATTGCCGGTAGAAAAATTATCTACGACAATTACTTTATTACCATCGCTAATTAATTTGTGGCACAAATTAGAACCAATAAAACCAGCACCTCCGCATATTAAATATATCTTAGGATTCAAATTAGTAGCGAAATTTTCTTTTTCAATGTCATTATTATTAAACACAAGACAGCCTTATTATTCGTTAAAAAAACAAATTTGTTTAGGTATAGCAAGTTACAAAATTTTTCTATTTATACAAAATATTTTTATAAATAATTGTGTATTATTTCTCAACAAGCACATTTTAGTCCATTGGATAGCTTATAATTAGATTTATTGATTATCTCTGCATAATTTTAGCCATCGGTAAATAATTTAATTATATAGAGATAATTGCGTAATTTTGCAGGCTATTCTATTACATAAATATAACGAAATATAATCACAATGTTCTCAAAACAGTACTTAGATAATTATAGAATTAATATACGATTAGCATACCCGATTATGCTTGGTCAAGCCGGACACATGGTAACCGGTATAGCGGACAGCATAATGGCTGGACAATTGGGCAGCAAGCAATTAGCAGCTGTATCCTTAGCGAATTCGGTATATATGCTATTTTTTATCGTTGGTATAGGTTTCGCTGTTGGTATTACTCCATTGGTTGGCACTGCATTCGGGCAAAAAGATTTCCTTAAATGCGGAGAGATTTATAAGAACGGATTTCCTGCCGCCCTTTCTATTGGCTTTGTGCTAACAATTCTTACCGGAGTTACCGCACTACTATTCGACCATTTAGGACAAGATCCGGAAGTAGTACGCTTAGCGATGCCTTACTATTACATCGTTTTATTTAGTATAATTCCGTATATGCTATTTCTGAATGGTAAACAATTCTTAGAGGGCTTGTCTATCACCTTTCCGGCAATGATCATTAGTGTTGTATGCAATTTGGAGAACATAATTCTGAATTATTTACTGATTTTCGGCGAATTTGGCTTTCCGCGAATGGAAATCGCCGGAGCAGCATTAGCTACTACCATTTCCAGAGCTACTATGGCACTTATGATAATTCTGTATATTTATTTTCATAGAGACTTAGCTAATTTCACTCACCATCTGAATTGGACTAAGTATTCTAAGGATATTGTCAAGAAAATATTCAAAATCGGCGTGCCGATAGCGGCTCAACATTCAATCGAAGTGTGGGCGTTCTCGTTTACTTCAATTATGGCTGGCTGGTTCGGAGCGTCAGCATTAGCAGCTCATCAAATTGCTATGAGTTTAGTTTCGTTAACATTTATGGCGGCTACCGGACTGAGTTCTACTGCTACCATCCGCTTGAGCAATTTGCTCGGCGAAAGGAAATTCGATGAATTGAAGGTGTCCTATCGTTCAAATTATATTTTGGTTATTTTATTTATGAGCATTTGTGCGTTAATGTATTTCTTATTCGGTAGCGAGTTAGCTTCGATATACGTAGCTGACAAAAAGGTAATAGCCATAGCAGCGAATCTGCTAATAATTGCTGGATTGTTCCAGATATTCGACGGTTCGCAAGTGGTAGGATTAGGAGCTTTGCGCGGATTGCACGATGTGAAATTCCCAACATTAATATCCTTCACTTCTTATTGGATAATTCTACTTCCGATGTCGTATCTGTTTTCTGTAACTTTCAATTACGGAGTAATTGGCGTATGGTTGGGCTATTTACTCAGTTTGGTAATAGCAGCGATTATATTATTCTTGCGTTTAGAAATTGTGAGGAAACGAGTAGTACGAAGCTTTTAGAAGCAAAGCATTTATCATTCAGATTGTGTCGATAATATACTGAACTGCGATTCCAGTATTTCAGATAAAATATTTGAAATGCGAAATCGTTTCAAATCATTGTATTGTAATAAAATATTGAAAAGAATATTATGGAAGTGCCAGCAGAAACATCAGATAGAACCGAACAATTAATTAAAGACGTTAGTTATTTAATTGATGGCATAGGACATAGATTTGGGCTTTATAATCAAGGTCTATCTATGCCGTCATTGATTCGGAACGGGAGTTCGCAGCGCCGTTGTTG
>CAZIIZ010000048.1:0-5414 GCA_964539225.1 uncultured Hyphomicrobiales bacterium
AAACTAAAAATATCTTCGCTTTGGGTTTGACTTATTATTTATTCGATTTGCCATTAGATCCGACCATTACTTGGTTAACTGAAAAATTTGCGAAAAAAATTGATATTTTGCAAGCAAATTTAAGAGCTTTACAAGCCGGTTATAGCTACGGAGCAAATACTCAAAGCTTCGCAATTCGCTATCATATTAAGCATGCAAACCTTGAAAAAGGTACATATAGAAACATTACCGGTAATAATGCTGTTGCTCTCGGTTTAGTAGCCGCATCGAACAAAGCTAAAACTCCGTTATTCCTCGGTTCGTATCCTATTACTCCGGCTACAGAGATTCTTCACTTCCTATCCGGATATAAGCAATGGGGCGTTAAGACTTTCCAAGCCGAAGATGAAATCGCTGGTATTTGTAGTTCTATAGGAGCAGCATTTGGCGGATATTTAGCCGCAACTACTACTTCCGGTCCGGGCTTATCGCTAAAAGTAGAAGCTATGGGCTTGGCAGTAATTTTAGAATTGCCTTTGGTAATTGTCGATGTGCAAAGAGCCGGACCATCTACCGGACTTCCGACTAAACCTGAGCAATCTGATTTGTTGATAGCTATGTACGGTCGCCATGGCGAAGCTCCAATTCCTGTGATTGCTGCTTCGACAGCTGCCGACTGTTTCGACCTAACCGTAGAAGCTTGCAGAATTGCATTGAAATATATGGTTCCGGTTATATTATTATCAGATGGCTATTTAGCTCAGGGTTCTGAGGCTTGGAAAGTGCCATCATTAGACGATTTACCGGATATCAAGGTAGAATATGCTACGGACGCCGAGACTTTCGCTCCTTATAAACGCGATCCCGAAACTTTGGCTCGTATGTGGGCGATTCCAGGCACTCCTGGCTTAGAGCATAGAATCGGCGGCTTAGAAAAAGCTGATATCACTGGTTTAGTAAACAATGATCCGAAAAACCACCAGAAAATGGTAGAATATCGTGCCGAAAAAGTAGCTCGCATCGCAAACGATATTCCGCTTGCGGAAGTATGGGGAGAGCAAGAAGGCGACCTGTTAATTTTGGGTTGGGGTTCTACTTACGGTTCTATCCGCACAGCTTTCGATTCAATGCGATTCCAAGGCAATAAAATATCATACTGCCACTTGAAATATATTAATCCATTCCCTAAGAATTTAGGCGAAATATTGAGTAAATTCAAGCGAGTATTAATTCCAGAAAATAATATGGGACAATTAGCTCATATTATCAGAGCAAAATATTTGAAGGAAACTATCTGCTATAATAAAGTAGAAGGTCATCCATTCAAATCAACTGAAATTGAAGATAAAGTATTAGAATTATTAAACGAAGGGGGCAATTAATATGTACCATATACTAGATAGTATTGCAGATGCTCCTACTATGTCTGACGCAGAATTGACTCCTAAGGACTTCAAAGTTGACATAGATGTTCGTTGGTGTGCTGGTTGCGGCGGTTTCTCTATATTGTCGCAAGTGCAGAGAATTTTGCCTGAATTGGGTATAGCTAAAGAAAAGATTACGTTCGTGTCTGGTATTGGCTGCTCCAGCCGATTCCCTTATTATATCGACACTTATGGCTTCCACTCGATCCACGGCAGAGCTTTGGCTGTAGCTTCGGGTTTGAAAATTGCACGTCCTGACTTGTCTATATGGGTGCCTACAGGCGACGGCGACTGTATGAGTATCGGCGGCAATCACTTTATCCATGCTTGCAGACGTAATGTGGACATTAACGTTCTGATGTTTAACAATGAAATATATTCATTGACCAAAGGACAGTATTCCCCAACTTCTCAACCGGGTCAGGTTACTAAAACTTCTCCAATGGGAGTAATCGACAATCCATTCAATCCTGCTGCATTAGCACTAGGAGCCGGAGCTTCATTCGTGGCTCGTGCGGTGGATAGCGATGTAAAGGAATTAGCTCATTTGTTCGAGCGTGCCGCTAAACACAAAGGTATTTCATTCGTAGAAATTTATGCAAATTGCGTAATTTTCAATGATGGAGCTTTCGATAATTTCCGTAACAAGAAATTAGCTAAAGATCATACCGTAAAAATCGAACACGGCAAACCTTTGATTTTCGGCGAAGAAAGAGATAAAGCAATTAAATTGGACGGTTTTACTCCTGTGGTATTCAATATCAACGGAGGAACTAACTCCGTAAATGATGCACTTGTGCATAACGAAAAAGATAGCACTTTGGCATTTATCTTAGCAAATATGACTTACAATCCGGCTGTGCCGAGACCTGTAGGCATATTCCAAGCCTTAGATTTGCCGACTTATGATTCGCAAGCTGCGGAACAAATCGAACTCGCCAAAGCTAAACGAGGCGAAGGCGATTTGGATTTATTGCTCAAAGGCGAAGATTCTTGGGTAATTGATTAATCATTTCTCTTATTACATTTAAAGCTCTTTCGGTATATCACCGGAAGAGCTTTAAATTTTTTTCAGCATTGAGAATTATCATTCTACTTACATAAATATTTTAACTTTTATTATTGTCATAAATTCATTAAATTGCCTACTAATTTTCTATTACGTTAGCTAATAATTCACTTGCTCCGTATAATAATAAATATTATAATTGCAGTTTGCGGAGAAAAAGCGGTCTAATCACCGCACAATATGCGGAGAATAAGTATGTATATCTATCAACAAAATGACTGGCCCGATTTCAAATGGGACAATCAATCAATATTACAAATGCTAGGAGAAGTGCGTAATACTCAGGGACGAGTTCTCGGCAAAATGGAGGCTTTGGGATTCGAGCTACAAAACCAAGCAATTTTAGTTACACTAACTCTTGATATAATAACTTCAACAGAAATTGAGGGAGAATATCTAAATCCCGAACAAGTACGTTCTTCGATTGCTCGCCGCTTAGGAATAGAAATTGCTAATTCTATTGAGTCCGACCGGAATGTTGATGGTATGGTAGAAATGATGATAGATGCTACTCAGAATTGTTTTTTGCCGCTTAGTAGTGAGAGGTTATTTGATTGGCACGCCGCTTTGTTCCCAACGGGCAGAAGCGGAATGTACAAAATAATAACGGCAGATTGGCGTAAAGATTTAAACGGACCGATGCAAGTAGTATCCGGAGCATTGGGAAAAGAAAATGTCCATTTCCAAGCTCCTGATTCATCAAAAGTACCAATCGAAATGGATAATTTTATTGATTGGTTCAATAATGAACAATCTTTGGATTTGGTATTAAAAGCTGCAATCGCACATATCCGTTTTATTACAATTCATCCATTCGAAGACGGAAATGGCAGAATTGCTCGAGCATTAACTGATATGCTACTCGCAAGGTCGGATAAAAGTCCTCAGCGGTTTTATAGTATGTCGTCGCATATCCGTTTAGAGCGGAAAAAATATTATGATATATTAGAAAGAACTCAAAAAGGTGATCTTGACATTAGCAATTGGATTATATGGTTTTTGAATTGTTTACTAAATGCTTTAAACTCAACAGAAATTGTTTTAGCTGGAGTATTAAAGAAAGCTGATTTCTGGCAGAGATATTCTAATATTTCAATTAACGAACGCCAACGGCTTATGTTAAATAAATTGTTGGACGGCTTTGAAGGAAAGTTAACTACTAGCAAATGGGCTAAAATTACCAAAACTTCGCAAGATACCGCCTTACGTGATATCCAAGATTTGATAGCAAAAGATATTCTAACGAAAGAAAATTCGGGCGGTAGAAGTACAAATTATGAATTGAAATAAACTTGCAAATCTATTTCAGAATATTCCCATTCTCGAAGCTCCAAAACAGTAAGTCCATCTCGTCAATTGGAATTGCAATCGTCTCAGCGAATTCCAGAAACTTCTCTTCCACTGCCAAATATTGCTTAATGCTTGATATTTTGGGCAATTCCGGATATACCTTCGCCAACACCAAATGCTTTAGCACATGCCTATCCAATATTGTCAAACCACTGAATCCTATATTGCGAAGGAAATGCGAGCATTCCTTCATACCCATTCCCGAAATCAAAGCATTTAGTTCCAATCGCTTCACTTTCGGAGTTGTATTTTCCTCAATTATATTCATTACCAGCGGAAATTGTTCCCGAATCATCAGCAGACGTTCTGATTTCTGATTATGGAAGCGTATATAATGTTCCTTCTGAATCAGAATGTCCACCGGATTGAACGGTTTATTGTAAAAGTCAGCCGTTTTGAGCTTATTCTGCACCTGAAATGCCGCCACCGCTTTCGATTGTGGCGTACAGATACAATAACAGAGTTCATAGAAATACTCATTGGGCTGAATCTGCTTGAATTCCATCAGCCTTTGTTTTATTTTGTCTTGATTCTGCTCATAATGTGCGAGCAATTGTGCCGATAATTCCATATTCTGTATTAGCTTAGTTTATAAATTAATTTAAAGCATCTCATCGGATGGCAGTCCATTCTGAATCTGAAGCTTTTCCTTTTAGTAGCACGGCGAAACCATTCCTTGCCCATTGGAAAAGAACTCTTAGATAACCTTGCTGACGAAATCGCCGAGGAGATTCAATTACTGTTATGTCGGAAACATATCTTGTTTTGGCGATTTTAGCTATTCTCGTGAATAAATCAAAGTCTTCTCCGGCGGCAAGAGCCGAATTATAACCGGAAACGCTCCGAAACACTTCATTTTTAACTATTTGACATTCTCCACGACACATTCCCAATCCAATTTTATTTAATAAGTTCACATAAGTATTAAAAAGATTGTAGAAAATAACGTCTCCCATCGTTTTATCATCTGCTGAAACATATACACGGGTTGCTAATGCTCCATAAGTACTAAATTTAGACTTGCCATCAGCCCAATTTGCGATGAAATCTAAAAATTCCGCAGTATTTTCAGGGTAAGTATCTCCATTTATAAATACTAATGCTTTGCCGGTAGCATATTCCGCACCTGCATTGCGTCCTTCTGCGATAGTTTGTCGTCTTTTTTCTGTGTGAACAGCAATTATATCAGCGTATTGTTCTGCAATTGCCACGGTTTGGTCTGAACTTCCTCCGTCGCTAACTATTAACTCAGCATTATACTTAGCTAACAGTTCCCGTTTATATGTTTTCAATATAGAATCTAATATTTTCTCTTCCATATATGCCGGCACTATCAGAGAAATAGTTGGATTCGATACTCGATTAATTATTTTTACGCTCATTGCTTATGATTTTATATGTGAAACAATGTCAAATTATATTGTCATTCTGAACGAAGTGAAGAATCTATTCTTCCGTCATTCTGAACATAGCGAAGAATCCATTCTTATCCGTCATTCTGAACGAAGTGAAGAATCCATTCCTATCTGTCATTCTGAACGAAGTGAAGAATCTATTCTTCCGTCATTCTGAACATAGCGAAGAATCCATTC
>CAZIIZ010000048.1:5514-10062 GCA_964539225.1 uncultured Hyphomicrobiales bacterium
AACGAAGTGAAGAATCCATTCCTATCCGTCATTCTGAACGAAGTGAAGAATCCATTCCTATCCGTCATTCTGAACGAAGTGAAGAATCCATCCTTTCTTCCGTCCAAGGCGAAGAATCCAAATACCATTCCTTACTTAAATCACGCCATTCAGGATTAACTGATTCAATTAGGTTTATTTTTTTAATCCTCGTCCATCCTTTAATTTGTTTTTCTCTGGCGATAGCATTTACGATATTCTCGCAATCTTCAAAATAAACAAGAGAATGAACTGAATATTTTTTAGTAAATCCATCTACCAAATTGTTTTTATGTTCATAGACTCTTTTAATTAAATTTGAAGTAACCCCTACATATAATGTTCCATTCTTCTTTGATGCCATTATATAGGTATAACCTTTTTTCATAATTCCACCTTCGGATTATTGACTACTTCTCAATATATTTGGATTCTTCACTACGTTCCTAATGACACAGAAACTTGTTTGAACTTAAATTATGATTGTATCGTCATACTGAGCGTAGCGAAGTATCCATATTTATTGAGTACTTACAAGCATTTGGATTCTTCGCTACGTTCAGAATGACGATTTCACGATACCCTTGGATTCTTCACTGCGTTCAGAATGACGACTTTACGATACCCTTAGATTCTTCACTGCGTTCAGAATGACGAATTCCAGATACTCATAGATTCTTCACTGCGTTCAGAATGACGATTTCACGATACCCTTGGATTCTTCACTGCGTTCAGAATGACGACTTTACGATACCCTTGGATTCTTCACTGCGTTCAGAATGACGAATTCCAGATACCCATAGATTCTTCACTGCGTTCAGAATGACGACTTCCAATTACATTTTTTATACTTATGGAACAATCACTATACATGGATAAAATTGGCAAGATGTTCCGCCAATTTGAAGTGGACTATGCTCTCATCATCTACTAATTGGGCAACTGCGACTTGTGCTTTGTAAATTTCAATATTATATTTGTAAGAAAAATGCCAAATATCGATGGGATTGAGAGAGATTTCCATCAAAAGGGTTTGTGCCGGAGTCAAACTGTCTCGATTTAAGAACCTTTGCTTTATGGTTTCGACCATTAACTCTGCTTCTCGTCCATTTATATGTATCGGAGTGAAGTAATAGTTTTCATTATTAAGCAAATCGCATATCGGGAAGCCATTTCCGTGACGAATTAAGTAAGGCAAGAAGTCAAAACTGACGCAATAGGGTTCGATTGGGCTCTCATCCCATAAATCTTTCCAAATTTCGGGATCGTTTTCCTTGAGCCACTCAAAGAATTTAATCTCAGACTCCGGCAATTTCATGAAATACTTGCCGTCATAGAAGTTTTTGATGTGGACTGCCCTGTCTTCGTCTAAGATTTTATATATTTCGTTCGGGATTTCTATGATTCTGTCTTGAATTTTCGTGTTCAGGACATCGATTATTTCCATTTCAGTCAATTTACTAACCTTTTTGAGTTATTTAAAAATGTATTGACGTATCTTTTGCGTATTTATGTAAATAAATTTTCAATATTTTATATAAATTGGGCAATTTGCGATTCGGAAATAAAAGATTTGTAAATTAGATGGGAATATTCTATTTTAGCATCTATAAAATATGATGCTAAATTAAAAATTTCGGGGACGGAAAATGTTGAAAATAGAACAGAATAAGGATTTATCGGAACTGAATACCTTCGGGCTGAGAGTGAAATCGAAATTTTTCTGTGGGATTCACGACAAATCGGAGTTGCAAGAACTGATTCAGAATGGAATTCTGCAAAATGAACCACGATTTGTGCTGGGCGGAGGTTCGAATGTGCTATTTGTAACTGATTTTGATGGCATCGTAGTTAAGTCTGAGATGAAATCAGTTCGGATTGTCGAGAAAACAGATGATTATGCTATAGTTTCGGCTGGGTCTGGGATGGTTTGGCATGAGTTTGTGGAATTTTGCTTGGATAATGATCTATTTGGATTAGAAAATCTATCCAAAATACCCGGGACTGTCGGAGCGGCGGCTGTGCAAAACATAGGAGCGTATGGAAAAGAGCAAAAAGATTGTTTCTATTGCCTGAATCTGACTGATTTAGACACGGGCGAGGAACGGAAATTTATGCTTGAGGATTGCAAATTCGACTATAGATATTCGATTTTTAAGAATAAGGAATTCAAGGACAAATTTTTCATCGACGAAGTGCAATATAAGCTTCAATTGCAGCCCAATGTGAACACAAAATATAAAGATATACAGGAAAAATTGGCAGAATTGAATATAACTGAGCCGACTCCAAAGCAATTATTTAAAATTATAGAAGAAATTCGGGACAAAAAGCTACCGGATTACAAAGTTCTGGGCAATGTTGGGAGCTTTTTTAAGAATCCTGTGGTCAGCCGAGAGCATTTTGAGGAAATTTCGAAACGTTATAAGAATATTCCACATTTCGATGACCCAAATGGAGTGAAAATTCCCGCCGCTTGGCTAATCGAGCAAGGAGATATGAAGGGATTTCGCCTGATTAGTGCCGGAGTTTCTGATAAGCATGCATTGATTTTGGTAAATTATGGAGATAAAAACGGCATTAATATTTGGAATTTATCAGTTATGGTTATCAATGTAGTGCGTGTGCGATTCGGTATAGAATTAGAGCGTGAGGTTGTAGTAGTTTGCAATAAAGATTGACCACATGCAATATAAATTGAGTTGATTTGTCTCGATAATCTGAAATTTCGACCTCACAGTTATTATGTTCTATTTTAATATGATATGATTTTATGAAAATATATACCAAAACCGGCGACAAAGGAGCAACCAGCCTATTCAATGGCGATAGAGTTGCGAAGAATTCTTTGCGAGTGAACTGCTACGGCACTATTGACGAGATGAATTCAATAATTGGCTTGGCGATTACATTCTCTCCCGACACGATTTTAAAGCAAGACTTAATACAATTAAGCCTTACTTTGTTCAATTTAGGTTCGGACTTAGCTACACCGCTAATTCCCACTCCGAGATTTGAACCTCCGAGAATCAATCCTAATAATATCGCCACATTAGAAGGGCTAATCGACAAATATACGGCTGAATTGCCTGCATTAAAGAGCTTTGTATTGCCGGGCGGCACTAAAACTGCATCATTTTTGCATCAAGCTCGCACGGTTTGCCGCCGAGCCGAGAGATTAATTGTAGAATTAAGCGATAAAGAAGACCTCGGCGAATACGCTTTGGTTTTTGTCAATAGATTAAGCGATTATTTATTCACGGCAGCGAGATATTCTAACTTATTAGAGGAAGTAGAAGACATAAAATGGGAAACGAAATAAGCGAAACTATGCCAAACGCATCGCATATATCATTAAATTTAGAGAGTTTGCTGAAATTAAGCAATAGTTTGAATTCATCGACCGATGTAAATTATATATTGAACTCCGCATTACTCAGTTTGATGGGCAAATTGCGGATGATTCGTGCCGGAATTTATCAGCCGAACAGTAGCGACAGCAATTTGTTCGAGATTACTATCCACAAAGGCAAGATTCAGAATAGTAATTTCCGCATAAATAGCAATTTGCAATTGTCGGATATTGATTCCTCGATAATTAGCGAAGATATCGACAGCGAAAATATAAATTCAGACTGTCGAAATTGCACTAATCAAATTCCGGAGCTATGCGAAAATGGCTATGAATACGCTTTCCCATTAATTATCAACGATAATTTAGCCGGATTAATCTGCTTGGGCAATAGAATCAGCTCAGTTCCTCTAAACGACGATGAAATGCAGTATGCTCGTTTGGTTTGCTGGATAGCTTCTGCCGCATGGAACAACGCCGAGAATATTATCAACTTGAAGCAAGCAAGCACGGATTTGGTGCAGCAGAACCAATTGCTGAGTTCCATCTTCGAGATGAGTCGAGATTTCAGCATTCTGCTGTCTCGTGTGCAGATTATCAGAATATTATCCTATCGCTTGATGGGGCAATTGATGGTGTCGAAGTTCAGCGTTTATTTATGCGACGAGAAAGGCAATTTCTCGCCCGAAATTAATAGATTCGACTCGGAATTATCCCAATCCACATTAGAAGAAATTTACCAAATTGAGCATTCGATATTGCTAAAGAATTTCAATTTCTCGCATTCGGCATATCAGGAAATTAATAAGATTAAGATTAAAGTATTCGTGCCGATGATAGTGCAAGGCAAGAAAAAGGGATTTCTATTCGTGGGCAAAAAATTAAACGGAGCGGATTTCACCGATGATAATTTGCGATTTATGGAGGCATTGGCAAATAATGCGATGTCCGCCCTTGAGAACGATAGACTGTTCAAAGAAGAATTAGAAAAGAAAAAATTAGAAAGCGAATTGAATTTAGCATTAGAAATTCAGCAGAATCTATTGCCGATGGACACTCCTGAGCTTGGTTCGGGATATTCAATTTCCGGCGAGAGCATTCCTTCGCGGATGGTCGGCGGAGATTATTTCGATTATATACCGCTGTCGGACGGAAGATTAATGGTTGCTATCGGCGAT
>CAZIIZ010000049.1:0-10041 GCA_964539225.1 uncultured Hyphomicrobiales bacterium
TACGCTAGCAAAGAAGGACTTTACAACCAAAAAATGATATACAACGTGATGAAACGTATCATCGCCCAAGATATTCCGATGGAAGTAATCAATAAAAACGAAGTACAGTGGAATCCCGAAACTAATAAAATCTATAAAGACAAAAAGGAAGTAACTGCTACTCCCGAACCATGCACTCGCTACGAATGGATAGTTAAATTATTCAATTCTCTCAAAGCAGCGGATAAATATTCTCCATTCTATGATACTTATATCAAACGCAAATTCAACGAAGAAATGGAAATCCCACAGCCGGAAGTAGAAGAATTATTTACTGCATTTGTGTCGTCGCCTACGATTCGCAAAGCCGCTAAATTAATCGAAAAACGCTTAGGCAGAAAATTAGAACCATTCGATATATGGTACAACGGCTTTAAAGCTCGCAGCGGTATCAGCGAAGAAGAATTAAACAAAGTAACTCAAGCCAAATATCCAAATACTCAAGCATTCAAAAACGACATACCGAATATCTTAGTCAAATTGGGCTTTACCAAAGAAAAAGCAGAGCAAATAGCTTCTAAAATCGACGTGGACGGAGCTCGCGGAGCAGGACACGCTTGGGGAGCAGAAATGAAATCCGAAAATGCTCACTTACGCACTCGAATAGCTAAAACCGGTATGGACTACAAAGGCTATAACATAGCAATTCATGAATTAGGGCATAACGTAGAGCAAACTCTTACTCTCCAAGATGTGGACTATTGGATGCTAAAAGGCGTACCTAATACTGCATTCACAGAAGCATGGGCTTTCACATTCCAAAAACGTGATATGTTCCTACTCGGCATCGAAGAAACTAATCCCGACAAAGAACATCTTTCGGCTTTAGATAATCTATGGTCCACTTACGAAATTATGGGCGTATCTTTAGTAGATATGAACGTATGGAAATGGCTATACGCGAATCCAAATGCTACTAAAGAGCAATTGAAAGATCAAGTAATCATAATCGCTAAAGACGTATGGAATAAATATTTCGCAGATGTATTCGGAACGAAAGATCAGCCGATACTTGCTATTTATTCGCACATGATAGACAGTCCGCTTTACTTATCTGCTTATCCATTGGGTCATTTAATCGAATTCCAAATGGAACAACAAATTAAAGGCAAAAATTTAGCAGACGAAATGATTCGCATCTGTACTCAAGGCAGACTAACTCCGCAATTGTGGATGAAGCAAGCCGTAGGTAGCAAATTATCCGGCGAACCCACTCTAAAAGCTGCCGATGAAGCACTGAAAGTAATCGTCAAATAAGCTAACCTTTCCATTAGCAATACTAAAAAACTCCTCCAAAGATTTAATTCATGGAGGAGTTTTTTTTATATCGTAATAAATTTCAATTCTAAATATCTTCGGCTAAACAAATTTATAGTGTAATTCAGGTTTTGTTAGCCTGTATGAGCTGTCATGCCGGTTTTACGAGTCTTCGAGTGAATGTAGGAAATCCGTCTTCGGAATCCTAACCATTATACACATCTTCGACAATACCGATGAATACTGTTATTCCGGTTTTGTGAGTCTTCGAACAAATACCGGAATCTCAAACAACACCATTCACGAAGACGAAACAGAACATTACTAAATCTCAAAGACTTAGATTCCTGCATCCACTCGAAGACTCGTTCCGCAGGAATGACAAATCAGTAGCAATATTAAAGATGTGTATAATGGTTAGCTTCGAAATCAGGGTAGCTAATCTGTAAAACTTGTATTAATATTACCTTATGAATTATACTTAATTAACTTATTTTTCAAGAACTGTTGTTAGGATTCCTTACAAATAACTTTTGCAACGGTCTTAATTATTGATTCTATTTAAGTTGCCTTTATTTACTATTGCCTCGAATGATTTAATACTGAAAAGAATTCTAATGCTTGGGAACTTTGTTTTTGATTGAATTAAAATACGTTTTTTGCCAAACTGGTGGAGATATGTAATCCTTATCAAGCTTACTCAATCTTTCATTCAGAACTATTCTGACTTTTTCGGTTACCAAGGTTGAAGTTTGATATTCAATATCGAACTTAGTAATTATGCCAGTCTGATTATGATTCTTTGTGTTAATTACTATCCATTTCTTAACAAATAGACCCGGAGGAATTGTAAAATTTGAATTCAGTAAATGGTTAGCCGGGAAAATTGTCGAATACTGAATTCTATCTGCTCCTTCAGCTATTTCTTTTACAGATAGGGAAGTAATAGAACCAAGCAACATTGTATTACCGGCTGTTTTTACATCGCTGTTATTTGAAGTCGATAACAAAGCACCTGATAATGCAAGCGATCCTAAAAACACGTTTTGGTTATGTTCATCAATTTTATTTCTCAGCATAGTAGATTCTTTCCAAGCTAAAATATCATTCCCCGAAATTATATTGATATTAGAATTGATAGTATCATTGCCGAAATCTAATTTGATATTCTTGATAGTAATCCAGTCTTGAGAATTATTTACAAAGCTAAAATTGATAACTCCGAAATACTCACTTGCAAACGACTCGTCTTCTTCTGCACTGATTTTAAGCCCCAATTTTGAATATGAAGGTGTTGTAGGCGAATTATCACTGTTCACCACTGCTCCAACATTGGAATAATCCACTGAAGCACACGACACTAATAATGCAATAATAATCAACTGAAGAGCTAATATTTTCTTCATAAAAAAGTTCCTTTGTTTGTCTAATGTATTGTTTTTAAAATAATAATCATTTGGTCTGAGCTAAATAAAGCACCAAATTATGAAATAATTTTCAATTATCCAAAGATATTCTCACTTTTATTTAATAGAAATAATTATTCAAGTTACCAGTAATTCAATTTCTGTTTAAATAACAAATTTCAATCCTATTCGACAACTTTTTTTATTCGCTGACTTTTTGTAAATTTGTGAATGATGTCATTCTTGAAGGGATTGATTTTTGCGAAGTAGAGATTACAGTAAAACAATTATTAGAAGCGAAAACTGTAAAAGGATGCAATTTCTCATCATCACTCGTGAATTTGATTAAATGCAATCCTGAAGCCATATATCTGTTAGAGAATAATAGTTACGATGGTAAAGAAACAAGCTAAAAATGATAATAATATCAATGCTAATTGGATGAGTTGGAAGAATCTTCAGTATTTTGAGGCGATTTCTTAGTTTTTAAATCAGTTATCTGAGTAGATTTACCTTTGATAAAAATTGATACTAAAGCAATAATCGTTGAGCCTCCAATTATTGACGATGGTACAACTTTGTCATAGAAAGCCAAAACTCCTGCAATAATTAAAGCAGTAATCGCAATTATCATTCCATAAGTTTGCCCACGTAGCATTGCCTTGTTATTAGTAGTAACAGTCTGTTCTTCTAATCCAATTCTATGATTGGACTGGGCTTGTGCCATATCAAAAATTATTTTTGCAGCTCCCGGCAATACTTCTTCATATAGTTTCAAAAACTCTGGTGGCGGTAATGGAGCAGAATACAAACTACTTTTCATCTGCACACGCATCATTGCTAATTGCTCATCCTTGGTCGGATTAGCAATTACAGAATTTTTACGTCCTACAGATTTATTTGTTGCCATTTAATTCTCTATCACATTTTCAGTATCAAATAAAAATAATGCTTCCATTATATCACTACCTACAACTCCCCAATCGGAGGCTAATGCTTTAGCGTCAGCTTCGTTTCCATTTTCAGATAAATTATATTCAAAATAATTATCGCCGGCAATGTTGAATATAGATCCCATTCCGGTTAAAAATGAAGGAGTGGCGAACAAATAATCTGTTCTGTATTCTCTGATAATGTTAGTCATTCTTATCCTCTCTCAATTTCGTATTATAAAACCTATAATCATTGACTACTATATTCAAAAATAATTTTATTGTTTATCAAATTTATTTTTATAAAGCACTTCTATTCCGCCACATAGCTATAAACAAACTATGTGGCGGTGGAGTACAAAATAATATAAAAAGTCTATCCGACTATCATATACATAAATTTGCGTTTGCCGACTTTGATTAGCTTTTGCTCGGTGAAGTCAGCCTTCTGCGATACTTCATTTACTCGTTCGCCGTCGATATAGATTCCGCCCTGCTCTATCATTTTTTTAGCTTCCTTTTTAGAAGCACACATTCCGGCAAGAGCGACAGCATCGACGATAGTCATTTCGGCTTCGGGCAGAGTGAAAGTATCCACTTCGTCCGGAATATCTTTCTTGACGAACATACGTTCGAACTCATCGAAAGCTCCTTGGGCAGCTTCTTGGTCGTGATAAATCGCAACGATGTCCATAGCTGTTTTCACTTTCGCATTGCGAGGATGGTACGAACCGTCTTTCAGTCCATCAGCCATAGCTTTCACGTCTTCCGGCGTGGCGAAAGATGCATATTGATAATAGCGAGTAATCAGCTCATCGGAAATTGACATTACTTTACCGAATATTTCGCGAGGAGTATCGGTAAATGCAATGTAATTGTTCAATGATTTGCTCATTTTCTCTACGCCGTCAGTACCCTCGAGAATAGGCATAGTCAATATACATTGCGGTTCCATTCCGTAAGCTCTTTGGATTTCTCTGCCGACGAGCAAATTGAATTTCTGATCGCTGCCGCCTAATTCAATATCTGACTTGATAGCGAATGAATCATAAGCCTGAGCCAATGGATAAAGGAATTCGTGCAAACTGATAGCAGTATTGCTTTTGAATCGTTTATTGAAATCGTCTCGCTCTATTAACTGAGCCACAGTAACGTTCGAAGCTAATTTAATTACGTCCATGAAGGTCATCGCTCCGAGCCAATCGGAATTATACTTCACTTCTAATCTATCCGTTCTCAATAGCTTGGCGGCTTGCTCTAAATACGACTGCCCATTGATGCGAGTTTCCTCGATGGTTAATGGTGGACGAGTTTTAGATTTACCGGTTGGATCGCCTATCATTGCAGTAAAATCGCCGATGATTAATATAGCGTGGTGTCCCATATCTTGGAATTGACGCATTTTGCGAAGCACAACGCCATGACCGATATGCAAATCCGGACGACTTGGGTCGGCTCCCAATTTCACTATCATCGGTTTATTTTCTTTGATAGAGCGATTAATTTTTATCTCTAATTCCGCTTCAGGCAGCAAATCTAAAGTGCCGGAGCGGATAATATCCATTTGTTCGTTTAAACTCGGAAACATTTTTATCCTTTATATTTATTTTTTTATCTAATGTAATCTGGGGCTGTCCCATAAATAGTCAAAATGCTACTATCGTCATTCTGAGGTCTCAAAGAAAACTTCGTTTTCACTTAAACAAAATGACACATATCGTATTAAAAATAATTTCGTCATTCTGAACGAAGTGAAGAAATCGTCTTACGATTCAGCGTAGCTAATCCATTTGGTTGGGCATTACAAGAATTTAGATTAGCTACACTGAATCAAAAAAATGATTTCATGAATTTTTTCGACAAATAAATTGTCAAACCTATAAAACATAAATCTCAACAGAAGTATCTACAAATATCATATTCCTTCTCTCATTGCTTTATAGTCATAATCATCTCTGAAGGAAATTTGTCCACGTAATTCAGACAATTTCTTGCTATCACGAATTCGAATGAATTCAGTCAAAGCTAATTCCAACAAATCTGTCTCGGAAGTAATATCCTTAGTATAAAGAAATGCTTCTTTAAGCAATTCGTCTCTAGTATCTATACTTGAAGTCATATTTTTTCCGATTTTAATATTTACATTTTGTTATCTATTAACGTAAATTCTAGTTAATTAGTTTTTTTATACTATATATATCGAAACTTCAAGGTACAATATCTTGCATATATTGAACTCCAATAACTAAATAATAGCAAATTTATGGGATAATTAGCAGATAGGCAATTAGAGAAAGTAGTATATCAATCTGTTCTATTATTAATTGCTTTAAACTGCTTTAATTCCATAACCTTATATTGAGTTCTATCTTTTTCTAAGATTGCATCAATAGCTACCGTTATATTATTTTTAAATGCATCGGCTGCCAATTTTATCTGTTCAGAGTTCAGCTTAACGGAAATTTTAGATTTTACTTTCTTTATTTCGCCTTCAATTATCATCATATTTTGGTTACTATCCACGTCTTTTGATTTCAATTCAATAATCTTTCCGTAAACATAGTTTTCGGAAATCTCTTTCATCTTTTCTCTAACCGTTTTTGAGAAAGTACTTAGATTATTTACCTTCTCTCGATTTAATTCTTTTGCAGCAGTCATTTGATTAATTTGTGTTCCTTTTAGCGAAATCTTAATATCAGCATAATCTATACCTGAATAAAGTTCTTTAAGTTTATTTGACACATTTACACTAACCAAATCTTGATGCTCCAGCAAGAATTCATCAGTCGGTTCAAAATTATTAGATGCAATTATTTTAGTATTTATAAAATCTGTAATGTTAATCAGATTTTGATTTATCTTGCTTCCAATAATTGAACTTTCAAAAAGATTATTTTCTTTTATTTCTTCGTGGTTTGGTAGTTGAATCTTAGTAATCAAGCTACCAATATCATTTTTTAAAAAATTGCAATAATTCAAATATCTTTCGGCTTCGTCCATATTATCAAAAAAATGAGGACGTTTGATTACTGAAAAATTTGCGACTTCTTGCAATAACTCTTTTGATTTGTTAAGCAAAATATTAAAGAATGGAATACTGGGATGCCCATTCATTACATTCTCATTTTCAATATGTAAGGTCAATATTTGTTTATCTTCTATAACAATTGATTCTAACTCGTCGATATCTTCATTGTATATTTGCGAGACAATATCTAAGTTTTTTAATATTTCTTTTTCATAGTCTAAATTTTCAAATTTATTATATACATACAATTTATAGTTATTAGAGAAATCCAATGCCGGCGGAGGAACAAATATATCATATTTAGCACTTGTCCCTTGCTTTATCCAATCTCTTCCAATTAATAGATCGCCTATATTCTTATATATTATTTGATTATCCATTATGAAAATTTTTCAAATAATTGATTGATTGTTTCATGTGAAATATTGTTTCTCTTATCGATAGTAATTCTTTTTGTAGCAGAATTTTCCGTCATCACGCTATTGTTTCCTGGAAAATACCAATAGGCACATTTTTGAGCAATTAGTTCATTGTTTGTAACCTGTATCCAATTTGTCTTGTCAGTCGGAAGAATAAATAATACTAAAATCAATGGATTCCTTGCATCTTTTCTTATTAACAGGTCATTGTAAGTCGCAGAGTTTAAGTCGTATTTAATTGTTTCATTCTCGATTATGATTGAACTTTCTGTAGTAGCCTTAAATTGAAGTTTTAATTCTCTACCTGTTTCAAAATATCTCTTATGCTCATTTTCGATTCTATAATCAACTTCTTTAATCTCTAAGTCAGTTCCATAATCGGGATAAGAAGAATTTGTTTTGTAGCCGTTAAAGGCTGCAACTAATTCAACAAATTTTAATGATATTGCTTCTTTAATATGTTCTTCTGTCATCATAAATATTTATGTTTCCGAAATTTGATAGAAAAAGATACTGTCAATATAATCTATTTTTTATAAAGGCAAAACTACTAAATATTATCTATACTAGCAAGAATTATTTCCACTCCTTACTATATTCCTCTTAGTAAAGTAGAATCATCTTTTTTAGCAGTTTACAGTTTATATCTTTCCCACGCAGAGCATGGGAAAGATAATATTATGCAAATATCCTTACGCACTCAATTGATTGGCTAATTTCCAAATATCGCCGGCTCCCATAGTGATTACTACGTCGCCATCTTGGATTACTTGTTTCAATTCTGCGAAAAGATTATTTTTATCTTCGATATAATGCACGTGCTTGTGTCCGTACTGCATAGCAGCATCGGCGATTAATTTTCCGGTAACGCCTTCGATTGGCAATTCGCGAGCCGGATATACATCTGTGATAAATAATATATCAGCTTCGTCGAAAGCTTTGCCGAAGTCTTTATAGAATTGCAGAGTACGAGTGTAAGTATGCGGTTGGAATACGCAGATAGTGCGTTTGTCCCATCCGGCACGAGCTGCTTGCAAAGTAGCTACAATTTCAGTCGGATGATGAGCATAGTCGTCAATAACTATGATACCGTTTTTCTCGCTCTTAATCTCGAAGCGACGATTCACTCCGGTGAATTCAGCGATTCCGGCTTTGATAGTCTCGAAGTCCACGCCTAATTCTTTCGCTACTGTAATTGCTCCGAGAGCATTTTTCACGTTATGAAGTCCTGGTACGTTTATCTTAATTCTTCCGGCTTTTTTACCGTCGAAGTATAAATCGAATTCTGCAAAACGTTCTGTATATTCAATATTTGCCGCACGCACGTCGGCATTACGAGACAATCCGAAAGTAACTACTTTCTTCTTGATGTCTGTTAATATTTCTCGCACTCCGGCATCATCGGCACTTGCGGCAACGAAACCATAGAACGGTACTTTATTCGCAAATTCGATAAATGTACGCTTCAGATCATCTATATCTTTATATATATCCAAATGCTCGGCTTCGATATTATTAATTATCGCTATCGCCGGAGACAATTGCAAAAATGAGCGGTCGTATTCATCGGCTTCCACTACTATCCATTCGCCATTGCCCAAGCGAGCATTTGTGCCGCCAAAGCCTTTCAATCTGCCGCCTACAATTACCGTAGGGTCGATTCCGGCTTTCATCAGAGCCAAACCCACCATCGAAGTTGTTGTAGTTTTGCCGTGAGTGCCGGCTACTGCTAAGGTATATTTCAATCGAGAAACTTCAGAAAGCATTTCTGCACGACGCAGAGTTGGGATACCACGCTTTGCGGCTTCGAGAGTTTCAGGATTATTTTCTATTTTCACTGCACTCGAATACACGACTACTTCTGCATCAATAATATTCTCGGCTTTATGCCCGATCATTATTTTCGCACCTTTTGCCTCTAAATAATCAGTATTTTCGGATTGAGCCATATCTGAGCCGCTGACTTCGAAACCTTGATTTAATAATATTTCTGCGATGGCACTCATACCAATGCCGCCGATACCGACGAAGTGAATTCTTTTAACTGATGAAAACATATCTATCCCGCTGTAAAGTATATAATATTCTATAATTATTGTTCAATAAGAATTATGCAAAAATACGCATTTTTATCTTAAAATTTTAATCAATTGTCTATTTTATATATTCAATTAAGTGCAATTTAGATGTTGATTAAATGCTTAAACCATGTCTTGATAAGCGAAGGAATGCCTGCGAACGAACGACAAAACCACATCCTCCGTTTTTCCTCCTTAAAAAATGCTAAGAGCTGAAGCCATCGGCTTTGGTTTATGAAAATATATTTTCTTTAGCTTTGATTATATTAAAATATTTACTAATTTTGCTTGCCACCGAATCAAACGCTATTACATTTCATTCCTTGGCAAAATTTTAAGATAAATATTAGATCCAAATAGTATTGAAAAACTTTGGCAGAAAGCCAAATAATATAATATTTACAAATTAATATCAAGGAGATCGTTATGATAACAACTTTAAAACGGTATTTACCGTTATTCGCATTTTTTATTATGTTCGCCGGGGCGAGAGCGGCGGACTATCTATGGGAACCAAAATTGCTTTGGGAAAGCAAGGAAAGCTACCAGCGAGGTATTGGAGGACTTCAATTCATCAATGATGATAAGGAAGTTTTATATGGTGCTGACGGTAAAGTATATGTGCGAGATGCACAAACAGGGGAAATTCTAAAGCAAAGCGACCAATTCGATATGGAAATGGGCAGTTTCAGATTCTCGAAAGATAAAAAGTATCTATTTACTTTCGGCGATGCGACTTATTTAGGCGGAAGAAATTATCAGGCATTACTTCGTTTTGATGCCCAAACATTAAAATGTTTAGACAGTCTTCCCACTTTTAAGAATGATTTGCACGTAACATACATTGGAAAAGAATTGAGTATTGTTAGCATTGATAATTAT
>CAZIIZ010000050.1:0-10040 GCA_964539225.1 uncultured Hyphomicrobiales bacterium
GCCGTATTGGCGATAAAGACCTGGTCGCCGGCACCGGCCACAGATTGGACGATCGGAGCATTGGCTTTGACATAACCCGGAGAGGTCAGGTCCAGGCTTTCTGGGGCGGTCGATTTGGCGATGCTCAAACCGGCGTCGAAATCTTCGCTGTTCGAGATATATTCTAATTTTTCCATAGTTCAAAAATAAGAAAATTAAAGTAAAAATAAGCAATATATTTAATTATAAATTTACATCATATTGTCCAAATTACATTTTGACTAATTTGAACATGATACTCACAAAAAACCCATTCAATTGGAGAAAGCAATTGAATGGGTTTTGAGTAAATTACTTAAGCAT
Organism: uncultured Hyphomicrobiales bacterium; assembly: GCA_964539225.1. Classification (GTDB taxonomy): domain Bacteria; phylum Bacteroidota; class Ignavibacteria; order Kapaibacteriales; family UBA2268; genus CALLXS01. Next base: position 343 of record CAZIIZ010000050.1, read on the forward strand.
AAGTACAATAACTTATTTCTTAGTCGGTGCGTCTTTAGGCAGAACTGAATCGGCAGGAATTGGCATTACTTGTGTAATTCCTACTATACCGCTGGCAATCACCCATTTCTGATTTTGTTTCTTTAAAGTTCTGGAGATTCTAAAGAACATTTTTTGTACAGTTCCATCAGGCATTGTTACAACGCCGGGAACGCCAAATACCATTGAAGCTAAAGTGCCTTGGCTGTCCATTAGTATCCATGTATCAACCATTTCACCGTATTTAATGTCGTATTTTGCCCATTGAGTTTGAATCAATTTTTTAAAATCGCTTAATGAGCGAATTATTTCTACGGAATCAGTACCGAAAAATACAACGTCTTCGCTAAGTGTTTCAATTATTTCGCTGAATTTTTCATTTTGATAGGCTTTGTTGTATGCCTTCATTACGTCAAGTACTTTTGCTTTTTCTTTGGCAATTTGTTCGCTTGTTAGTTCATCAGGGCGACTTTGAACACAAGATACTAAAAGTGCAAGTGAAAATCCGAATAGGAGTATTAACTTTTTCATCACGTCCTCCGAAATGTCATTTTAATTTGTTTAATAATAGTACCTAATAAATTAAGTACAACACAATTTATAAAAAAAATACGAGTAAATCAAAATATATTCTTTCATTATTATCAAATATATTAAATATTTTAAAAATAATCTATAAATTAAAATAATAACCAATTGTTATACTGGAAAAACGTAAAATATACTTACGGAAAATTGCGGTTATTAATTTGAGAATGGTAATTTGTAGAAAAAGTGCATTTGATTATTTACCATGGTAATATTTATTGGATCAACAAATTATATCGAACTTCAATTTGAGAGCAAACGATTTACACTCGTTTACTCTCAAATTGGTAATTACTCTGGGCTATTTAAAAAAAACACAATTTGACTCATTTTAAAACCGCTCCCTCAAGCTCAATAAAATGCAGTCGTTTAATCAGCATAATTTATTATTTGTATAATATTCTAATAATTTTCCGCAAATAGTTCGAAATGAGCTTTAGGATGCAAGCAAGCCGGGCATTTCTCTAATGCTTTAGTGCCTTCGTGTACATACCCGCAATTTCTGCAAACCCATTTTGCTTTTTCGTCTTTTTCGAATACTTTGTTTTCTTCTACATTTTTTAATAAAGCTAGATAGCGTTTTTCGTGTTCTGATTCAACTTTCGCAATCATTTTGAACGCAACAGCTACTTCAGGGAAACCTTCTTCTTTGGCTTTTTCGGCAAATGTGGGATATAATTCCGACCATTCTTCGTGTTCACCCATAGCAGCGGCTTTCAGGTTTTCTGCCGTAGTGCCAATTATTCCGGACGGATATGTAGCAGTGATTTCGGTAGAACCGCCTTCAAGAAACTTAAAGAATCTTTTAGCATGTTGTTTCTCTTGGTCAGCAGTTAATTGAAATATCGCTGAAATTTGCTCGAAACCGTCTTGTTTCGCTACCTTAGCAGCAAATTCGTATCTATTGCGAGCTTGCGATTCGCCAGCAAATGCTTTTAATAGATTTTGTTCTGTTTGAGTGCCTTTTAGACTTTTGTCCATAATACTTACCTTTATTATTAAATTATAAAATAATATATTCTAATGTTTATTTCAATATAAAATCTGATTTTGATAGTCCGCAGACTGGGCATTCCCAATCATCAGGAATTTGTTCGAATGGGGTATTGGGTGCAATTCCTGAATCTGGATCGCCATTGACAGGATCATAAATATATGAGCAAGCCGGGCAAACCCAACTTTGCAAAGGAGCTTGCTTAGAATTATCGTCTGATTTCTGATATGTCGGAGCATTCTTCGGTGCTTTGCCTTTTTTAAAGTCTCTATAGTAGGCGTAGGTCAAAGGAGAAGCACTTGCTTCGAGCAAGTCATAATCAATTATCTCTCCTATTATGATATAATGCGTGCCTACATCGAATTTATCGACTACCTTGCACTCGAACCAAGCGATAGTATCCTCGATTAATACAGGGCATTTATTGCTTGAATAGATATGCTTAAAGTTGGCGAATTTATCAACGCTCTTGCCTGATTTATATCCGAAAGTACCGATAAGCTCAGATTTGGCATCTTGGCTAAGTACCGACACGGAAAACACGCCGCTTTGTTCAATTAATTCTGTAGTGAAATTATTTTTACTACACGAAATCGCAAGTTTTGCCGGTTCGGCTGTTACTTGAAATACTGTGTTGCCGATATAGCCATTTTTCTGACCTTCGAATTCGGTAGAAATTACATATAATCCATACGAAATTTTAAAATATGCTTCGAAATCTTTCATTAACAACACTCCATAATAATATTCCAAAATATAAAAGGCAATATACAAATATTAATAATAAATACAAAGAATAATCTGCAAAAAATATATAATCATTTGATTTACTCACAATATATATTTGATAATATAAGTTTTCTACTTATTTTTGTGTATTATTTTTATGGGCAAAATAGGAGATTGTATGTTTATCACGTTCGAAGGTATTGATGGAAGCGGCAAAACGACTCAATTGCAAATGCTAAGTGAATATTTAAAAGAAAAAGGTTATGATGTAATGGTGCTGAGAGAACCCGGTGGAATTACTTTGTCTGAGAATATTAGGGAAATGCTTTTGAATTCTAAAGAAAATATTCATCCTATTACTGAATTATTATTATTCGAATCATCTCGATCTCATTTAGTCCATAATGTGATAAATCCGGCTTTAGAATCGGGCAAAGTAATTATATGCGACCGATTCTATGATTCTACTACTGCTTATCAAGGATACGGCAGGGGAATTGAATTGAAGTTAATTCACCAATTTAATAAAATTGCTACTCTCGGAATAATTCCCGACATCACATTTTATTTAGATGTTGACTTGGAAACTGCGAAAATTCGCTCTGAACGCAGAATATACGATAGAATCGAAAAATCAGGGAATGAGTTCTATTCGAAAGTAGTGGATGGGTTCAGGGAATTAGCTAAGAAGAATTCAAGTCGTATTAAGCTAATCGAAGCAAATGGCGAAATCGAAGATACTCAAATGAAAATTCGGAAAATTGTAAATACTAAGTTCCTGTCTAAGGCACAAAAAATCAATTCAAGTAAGTAATTAAATTTGAATATAAAGGCAAAGCCCGATTTTGTGAATACAAAATCGGGCTTAGATTTTCTAACTACCTAGATTTCTTCTTATGACGATTCTTGCGTAGTCTTTTCTTTCTTTTGTGAGTTGCCATTTTATGGCCTTTTCTCTTTTTTCCACAAGGCATATTGCATCCTCCCTTTGAATCTTATTAATAATACATTTTTTTTTCAAAATTCAATTATTCAGCCGCTTCTTCCGGCTGATTTTTTAAAGTCTCATTTACTTTGTGTAAAAATTCCGGTGATGGCTTAAATACCGGTACAAAGCGTTTCTCTAACGGCACTAACTCACCTGATTTAGGGTTGCGTGCCATTCTTGGTTTACGACTTTTGTGTTTGAACACTCCGAATCCTCTTAACTCAATTCTTTTGCCACTTGAAATCGCCGAAATGATGCTCGAGAATACACCATCTACTACAGCCTTAGTCTCAATTTTGGTCAACCCGGTTGCTTTAGCTATTTCATCAACAATGTCTGCTTTTGTCATATTAGTCCTGCTAATATTATAATTAAAATTGTTTTTTTGTCTAATTTTATAAGATGGCAAATTTACGAAACAATTCTTTTAAAACAAAGCATTTACTTCAATATATTAAATTTATTTTTCAATTTGCTGTTAAATCCATTGGTTTTTAGAAAAGATAATAATATATACGAAGAAGATACAATACAATTGATAGTGTTCCGTCCGAATATTTGAGGAAAAAATTTGCAAGGACTGCCCGTAAAGATTTAATAGTGAAATGGAGGTAGCGATGACTATCGACAGTGCGACTACGCTTAGAAATACTTCGGAAGTTGCTGCTAAAATGACTGTGCAGAACGAAATCCAAAAAGAAGTATTGAAAGATACAATGGGGCCTGACAGCTTACCAAAGCAAATATTGTCTCTCATGGCGGCTTCACAGCCGCAGCAATCTGTGCAAAATATTGCTCAGGGTCAGATTCAAAGAGGATTCTTGGACGTGAAAGTATAAGGCGAAGGGCTTTACTGATTGTATTCAGAAAGCCCTTCTGTCTTTAATTTATAGTTGTGAATCTAATTTATACTAATTGCATTAGGTCTGCCGATGCAATGGTATTCTATTGCTAATTTTTGCATATCGTGTGGCTCGAATAAGTTTCTGCCGTCAAATATGATATTCGTTCTCAATTTCGATTTAATAATATCGAAGTCAGGGCTACGAAATACGTTCCATTCCGTAATAATTGCCAATACATCCGAATCATTCAAGCATTCGTATTGATTGTCGAAGTATTCGATTTTGTCGCCAAATATTATTTTGGTGTTTTCTATAGCTTCTGGGTCGTAAACTTTTACTTTCGCTCCGGCAGCCAATAATTCCTCGATTATAATAAATGCAGGGGCTTCGCGAGTATCATCTGTATTAGGTTTAAATGCTAAACCCCAAACTGCAATAGTTTTACCGCTTAGATTAGTTCCCATTCTTTTAATTATTCTGTCTGCAAATCTATTGATTTGCTTAACGTTAACATCTTGTGCCGCTTGAACAATTTGCAAATCCGCTCCGACTTCTTTGGCAGAATATATTAATGCTTTTACGTCTTTCGGGAAACAGCTTCCGCCATAGCCAACGCCGGGGAATAAAAATCTCTTACCGATTCGAGTGTCCGTGCCGATGCCAATTCTGATTTTTTCAACGTCTGCCCCGACCTTCTCGCAATAATTAGATAAATCATTCATAAAGGAAATCTTTACGGCTAAGAAAGCATTTGCTGCGTATTTGGTTACTTCTGCACTTTTAATATCTAAAACTAAAACCGGATTGCCGCTTCGCACAAATGGAGCATATAAGTCTTTCATCAAATCGCCGACTGTATCTTTAGCTGTTCCGATTACTACACGCTCAGGTTTAAGTGCATCTTCGACTGCAAACCCTTCGCGAAGGAATTCCGGATTGCTAACTATATCAATATCAGCGTCCGGTATAATTGAGTCAAAAATAGCTTTTACTTTATCGCCTGTGCCTACGGGAACTGTGCTTTTATTTACTACTATTCTGTTGTCGTTTATTCCTTTAGCTTTTATTATTAGGGCTATGTCTTTAGCCACACCAAGTACGTGATGCAAGTCCGCAGAGCCGTCTTCATTCGGTGGGGTAGGGAGGCATAGGAAGATTACTCTGGAATTTGTTACAGCATCTTCTAGATCCGTAGTGAATCTAATTCTATCTTCTTTTATACTTTGTTTTAAATAGTATTCTAAGCCGGGTTCGTAAATAGTCGGAGTACCCGTTTTTAATTTATTGACTTTATTCTCGTCGATATCGACGCAAATAACTTTGTTTCCGGTTGTAGCGAATGTAGTACCGGAGACTAAACCAACGTATCCGGTGCCAATTACAGCAATTTTATATGACATAAATTTTACCTATTGAATTCAAATAAAAATGATTATATTTAATAGTTAAACTACACGTTTGTTACTAATTTTACAATGACAATAACGAGAATGGTAAATACTGCAAGCCAAATCGCTAATTTTACCATCTTTTTGAAAAATGATAAAATTACACCAATTATCAGAACAATAATTGATACAATGGCTTCAGATGGCAAGCCTGAGAAAAATTTCCACATAATTTTATAACCTGAATAATTTCACTAACTTAATTTGAAGGTGAAAGTAATAACGCCTTCCATATCTTTATTTTCTTTTAGTGGATTAAATTTCCACATTCTCAGAGCGTTCATAGCGGCTCGTTCCAAGATTGGATCTCCGCCTTTTTGTGCCGGACGCATACTGACTATAATTCCTTTTTGATCTACTACGAATCGAACTCTTACTTGACCGCCTCTGGCACCTCGTGGGAACTCAGGTGCTCTTTTATTCAATACCACTCTATTGCCGCCGCCGCCCCATTCAATGTCTCCAAGTCCTAAGCCTGCACCTCGACCGTAGCCTTTGTCTGTGAGTCCTGTTCCGGTCAATGAGCCGTTAGGAGCTCCGATATTTCTTGATCCGTTGGCGTAAGCATTGCCGTCGTGTTTCTCATTAGAAGCTACGTCTTTAGTCGGAGTGAATGAAGTCGCATCTTCCGGATTAATTGGCGATATATTTTTATCGAGCTGAGTTTTAGCCGCAGTTTCTGCATCGCTTAAATTAGTCGCAGGAGTATTGCCTTTGTGCATCATACCTTCTTCTGTCAGATTGCCTTTGCTTCTACCGGTACCGTCTCCGAGGCCAAAATTAATAATTTCTAGTGGTATTTTACTGATTTCGACTATTCTTAGAGGTTCTACAGGTTCAAATTTGAATAGAGAGCCTAAAAATATTAAAAGCAATGCAATTGCTAATGAATACACAAAACCCTTGGCAGTATTTGTCTCCCAAGGTAAGCTTAATTTCAGACCAATCTCGTCTCTATATGGAGTGTACATCATTATCCCCCGCACACTTATATATTAATAAAAATCTATATTCAAGTATAATTTCAATTACTTAATTCTGTCCACCCAGCTCTGCGAATAACCGTACTTTACTGCGGCGGCAGTTGCTGATTCTTTGCTAGTGTAATGACCGCATCGCACTCTGTACCAGATTTTATCTCTGACCACTTGAGTCGAAATATAAGCTTCCGCACCAATGCGTTTTTGTATTTTTCTTAACCATTCTTGAGCATCTTCCTTCGACGGAGAAGCATATATCTGTATTACGTACACTTCGGTTTCGGGTTTCGACTCTACTGTATTTATAGGTTTATTTACTGATTTATTCGAAGGAACTTTAGTCGTAGCAATTGTTTTATGCTCAGGCTTGGTTTCTTTTATAATCTTTTCTTTATGAATTTCTGTTTTTGCTATCGCTTTCGGCAATTTTTTAATTTTAAGTTCTTTCGCTACTGGTTCTGTTTTTACTTCTTTTGGTGCTACAGTTGCTACCGGTTCAGAATGCTGTACTGGAGTTGCTTTAACTTCAGCATTTGATTTCTGAATTGTATCAATTCCTTTTTTCTCAGTTTCTTTAACTGTTGGTAGTTCTTTATGAACGGCAATTTCTGGTTTCTTAATATCTTTAACCACAGATGTAGAATCTGAATGCTTGCTCGAAGCTATCCAATTATTCACAGTGCCAATTAGTCCTGAATAATATACACCTAATCCAGTGCCGGCTAATAATAATAGAGCCGCTGCGAAATAAGTAATTCGTCTTACCAACTTTTTATTAATTGGCTTTTTGACTTTGACTTTTTTAGGTTTTGCTTCCGGGTTCGGGATATTATCTTGAATTGGAATTTGCGTAGGTTCGTCAATACCTGTTTTGGAAGGATGAGTAGGATAAACATTATTGATGTCGATTACTACAGTACCGGCGATACCTTCAATATCTTGGAATTCAGAATTAGCCTTCATATTGTCAACTACTATTGGAGCTTCGGCAACAACGGTTTCAGTCTTTGATTGAGGAATAGCAGGACTTGGAGTTAAGTCATCGTTAAACAATTCTTCAATATTCACAGACGATAATTCTGTATCCAAAGAATTATCAGAACTACTTTCATCTTGTTCGTCGTTCATAGCGTCTCTAAGCATTTGCTCTAGCTTATCATCATCGTCGATTATTGCGGAATCAAGTTCCTGGTCGTTTGAGAAATCTTGTTGCACGTACGGATTTTCAGTCTCTTGTTCGTCATCAACGCTAAAGTCTTGATTCGCATTAGAGAAAAGACTATCAATATCGTTGGTCGAAACTGTTTCATTAGTAGCTAGTTGGGGATTGTCTTCAAACATTTCCCAAACTCCATCGTTCTCTTGTTGTGGAGACTCAACTTCGAGAGTAGGCTCAACATCAAGAGGGATATTTGGTTTCGGAGGCACTAAACTCTCAAAAAAGTCAAAATCCGGAAGGTCTCCCGGATATTCACCCATAGTATTGAGAGCAAAGGTGTCGTCTCCGTCTGCGAACGGCTCGAAGCTACCAATTAACTCTTCAGGTTTCAATATGTTGTTTTGAAATATTCCCATACTAAGTACTGCCATTTATTAGAATTGCCAAAGAATTCCGGCGGCAATATAAATTTCTCTTTCTTTGTACTTATCCCAAATATAAATATTGGAGTTAAGTAAATTGTCAATAATTCCGTAAATTTTAAAATCTTTATTGAGCTTATAATCTAATCCGAGCTTTAAATTAACGTATGCATCTAATTCTTTTTTATTTTCGATGTCAGCATACCTCGAACCAATGTAATTAATAACAATTTTAGTGCCAAATTGTTCTGTCCATTTCCTGTCGAACGCTATATCGGCAGATATAGAAGGAATAAATGGGATTTTGTTAGACGAATTATCTACGAAAGTATGATTTTTAAAATCTAATTCGGCATACAGTTTGTCTTGATCGGTTAATTGAATAGCACCTTTAGCAAATATCTCTAATCCAGTGGCATCAGCGTATAGTAAATTATATACTCCCATACTGTCAATTTGGAAAAATTTCTGTCTAGCAGTAGCCGATAATTTTATTCCTGCACTCGCCATAATTAGTTCGTCTGGATGATATTGCAAATATGCAGTAACAGCTTTATCATAGCTAAAATCAATTATTGGACTATTGGTCATATATTTGTTGACATTCCACATAGCTTCAAATTGTTGATTGTCGAATCCAGCAGTTATTTTAGATTTGAAAGTGAAATCACTGGACAGACGATAATCGAATCCAGCATCGAGCATAATATTAGCCCTTTGGATATTATCAGTCGAACCGACTGATTGGAATGCACCATTCAAATCGAAAGTCATTGCATCAGATAAAAATTTAACTCCAGCCCCGGCATTGAATAAGTTCGTAGAACTACCGGAAATTGCATCTATTTGAATATTCGTATTTGCTTGGAATTCCATATAGTCAATATTAGTTTTTATCTTTAGAAATCCGGTAAAAGCGTTATCAAAACCTTCAAGCGAATTATGGTCTAATTGGAAAATTTTATATCCGACTCCGGTATTGAAATCAAATTTATTATATTCACCCTCGGAACTAACAGATAGATTCAAAGTAGTTGCGTCTCGGTCGGCTACCGAATCCATTCCGTACATTTTATACGCATGCTTATCGAAAGCGATATTTCCAATTGTTTTGCTACCGCCGAATATCCAATATTTTTTTGGTGCGATATAGAATAAACTCAAATCTGCACCGCCTGATTTATAATCAGCATTTTTCAGATGACCATCTGTATAATTTAAAAATGCTTTGCCGAAAAAAGTATATTCGCGACTGCTGGTTTCGTATCCGGCTAAAATATTAGCAGTAGTATAATTGCCTAAGTCAGCCTGCAAATATCCTTTTTTATAGGTTTTGTTCAATAATTCCGTTGGCATAGATTTCGGAGGCAATAGCAATGCCTGCAATTTCTGCACGGGATTGATAGAATCTATTTCGCTTTTAGTCAAAGACAAAGTGCGAGAAGGAAATTGCTTCATTCCTGCTTGCACGTTTAATTGTTCCTTGCCTTCAATTATTAAAGCAGGAAGCTCCAAAGGTTGAGTTTT
>CAZIIZ010000051.1:0-10020 GCA_964539225.1 uncultured Hyphomicrobiales bacterium
AATCTAAACACTTGATAATACAAGCGAGCTGCCGACTATACTCAAAACTCTAAGACAATAGATTCCGGTATTTACTCGAAGACTCGTAAAACCGGAATGACACTATTCATCAGTTTTGCCGAAGATGTGTATAATGGTCAGATAACTCTTGTAATAGTATAGTGTTATAGATTGTTACAGATTGATATGTATTCCTGATTTTATTATTGGAATATCTTTAAATTGACTTTTGCAACGGTCTCTTTTACACAAATTCCAAACATTTATATAAAAAACATCCCCATCTGATTACGATTAGAAATCAAATGAGGATGTTTGCTATATAAGTAAGAAATTAATAACGCAAAGAATCAGCTTTCATCATGTTGAATACACCATTCTCAAAATTATAAAGTTTCACCACAGTTTGCGAAGTCGCAGTAGAGTTTTGCGGAGTAATTACCACAAAATTTGCAGTAGTTGGGTATAATTTATGTGCATTATCTATCCAAGTACCTGAATTAGCATATATACATTTCTGTCCGGCATTGTTTTGAGAAGCTTCAATAGTGGCAATGTGCGAATGCCCAAATACTACAATACGCTTGTTTGAATTGGTATTCGTAAAATACTGCACCTTAGCTTGATAATCAGTTTCTTGAGCCGAACCGACAGAGTCAATTGCTCTCACGACATTAATATGAACCGCTACATTATTGGCAGTTTGTCTTTCTTCCCAAGTATTTTGAATATTACTAAATAACTTCATATTAATAGTTCCGCCCGGAGCATCTTGGTATGGCATAAAGTCGTTAACAGAATATTTTTCTGTAAATCCATCAATATTAGTTACGAAGATTTTTTCGTTAAACATATTAGTAATTGGGAAAGTTTTGGCTGAATTTGCCCAAGTTTTCCAATATTTGTATGCGTTCTGTTGGCTTAAGTCTGCATCCTGTAGAATGGTTACCGGCTTAATTACATCAGCGGAAGTAGTACATTTTTGTGTTACACTTTGTGTGGCTAATCTGGTGTAGAAATAGCCCGGAGGCATAATCGAACCGGGAGCAATAGTGCTATTGGATATAGGATCCGGTGCACAGTAGAAATTAAAGCGATGCCCGTGCTCAACTGCTAAAACAGGAAGGAAAGCAGAGGAATATGTGCCTAAGCCGATTTTGCCTTCGTCTCTGGCTTGATTAATTCCCGGAAGAATTTCATTAACATTTGCGGCGGTGATAGTCAAATCATGATTGCCCGGCACGTATGTAACTAATATCTTTTTCTCTGTAATTATTTGGTTTAATACGTCGATTGCTACTTTATTTGTAGCTGCAATTCTTTTCACGAAGTCTTTTTGATCTTTACCTTGATATGTGTCCACACCGGCTGGCACAAACCACTCGTCAAGCAAATCTCCGCCAATTATTAATTCTTTTACGTTCGGCGATACTCGTACTTGCTCTAAGAAGTTTTGAAGATATGCCAAATTCTTATTAATCTCTGCATAAGCTATATCAGCTCCCATGTGAAGATCGCTGATTACAACGACTAATGTGCGTTCGCTCGTACCGTTTACAAGTGGACTTGTTGTTGGGGTAACAGTAGTAGTAGAAGAATCATCGCAACCAGTTTGTAATGATAGAAAGGCTGCAATTACAATCGTGGATAATAGTTTTTTCATCTTTTTCCCTTATTTTTGGAGTTAATAAAGTAATGTTAAATAGTTTAATAGTGTTATGCCTTTATGGCAATATTTTTATCTATATTTGTATCTTAAAATATTGACTTTAACAATTATTCAATAAGATATATCACAATATAATACAATCCTTGTTCAAAACAAAACTATTTATCAAAAATATATTAATACCTTGAATATTTTCAAATTAACTATAAAAATAACAAATGAAACACATACTCCTATTACTTGCAATAATATCGTTCAATTTGTATGCTAAACCCAAAGCGGAAGCAGCGAAAAATAGCGGAACGATAATCGAAAAAATTGAAGAATCCGGAGCCGGAGCGAATACTTATATTATCGCAAGCGGTAGAGAAGCTGCAATTATCGATGCCGGAGCTGATTTGAAAAAGGTTGGCAAAATCGTGGATAAATATAAACTAACCGTGAAGTATATTATCCTGACGCACGGACATGGCGACCATATACTATATGCCGATAGATACAAAGCGAAATACAATGCTATAGTCGCATTGCATTCGGGCGATTTATCGTTCTCGAAAAAGAATAAAAATCTGAAAATTGATACTAGTCTGAAAGGCGACGAAAAGTTCTATCTCGCGGGCAAAGAACTAAATATAATTTACACTCCCGGGCACAGCCGAGGCGGAATCTCAATTTTATTCGATGGTAAATTATTCACAGGCGATGCTCTATTCCGAGAAAGCATAGGCAGAACAGATTTATCCGGCGGAAATTTTGAGGAATTGATAAAGTCGATTAAGACTAAATTATTCGTGCTACCGGACGGCACACCGATTTATCCCGGACATGGCGAAGCGAGTACGATTGGCTACGAGAAGAAGAATAATCCATTTTTCTAATCAACAAGAAATCCGATATTATTCAGAAATATAGTTTCGAGAATAATATCGGATTGTTAACTTACATATAAATAAATTATGCAATTCCTAAAGCATTACTTTCGGCAATCGCATACTCGCTGATAAGCTCATCGAATACTTCCTTGACCGAGACAATTTTGTCGGCTAAATATGCGGAAGCTCCGGCAAAAGCGAATCCTGAATCCATTTTACCTTTGGCAGCACTAAGCAATGCCCCGACGATACAGTACGGAGCAGTTTGGTAATCGCAAGTAGCTAAGCATTTGAATGGACAATTAGTCGGATGCTTTTCGCCATTTTCAATTTTCTGTAGGAAGTTATTCCAAACAGCTCTGCCCGGAAGCCCTACCGGACTTTGGATAATTCGTAAATCTTCTTCTTTGGCATTAATGTACATATTTTTGAATTCAATAGAAGCATCGCATTCGTGAGTGGTTACGAATTTCGAACCAAGTTGTACTCCGGAAGCTCCAAGCTGCATAAATCTATAAATATCAGCTCCGTTACGAATCCCTCCGGCAACAATAATCGGAATAGTACTGTTATACTTATCTTCTACTCTTTTAACAACGTCTCTAACGTTGCCGAGAATACTTTCGAGTGAGTTAGCTGGGTCATCTAACGAGTCAGGTTTGAATCCGAGATGTCCGCCAGCTCTTGGTCCCTCGATTACTATAGCATCCGGCAAATGATCGTACTGTTCTTTCCATTTTTTGCAAATTAATTCAGCCGCACGAGATGACGAAATGATAGGCACTAAAGCTGTATTGCGATCTTTATCCAAATATTTTGGTAAATTTAACGGCAAACCAGCACCAGAAAAGATAATATCAACTTTTTCGGCTATCGAAGTCTTAACCAATTCACCAAAATCAGAAAGAGCTACCATAATATTAACCCCAACAACGCCTTGAGTCTTTTCTTTCGTTTTTCTGATGATTTTTTCTAAAGCTTCTTTAGTAGATTTGAGGAAGTCAATGCGGTGATTGGGTTCGAATAATCCCACGCCAGCTGCGGAGATTACTCCCACTCCGCCTTGGTTAGCAACCGCTGATGCTAAGCTCGACAGAGAGATGCCTACTCCCATACCGCCTTGGATAATTGGGACTTTTATGTTTATATTCCCGATTTGTAATGATTTCATTGTGTCTCCGAGTTTAATAATAATACTGCTTGCCAAAGTCTTCAAGAAATTAGATACACTTTAGCACTTACAATACAGTTACAAAAATAGCATTAAATCAGATAATAAAGAAAGTATATAATTAAAAATTTGAATTTAGTTCAAAATTTTACCGTCCAAATCGGAATATAGCCCGATTTCTTAATAATATTCTGTCCTTCTGTACTCAAAACCCAATTAATAAATGCTTTCACTTCGCCGCCAGCACTACGAACTGTGTAAAAGTATAAATATCTATTCAGTGGATATTTGTCATTTATCACATTTTCTTCAGTTGGTTCGACATTTCCGATATTCAGATGTTTCACGCCCGAGAATTTACCAATACCGCCGAATCCAATAGCCGATTTATTAGATCTCAATTCTGCTAATACTTCCTCAAACGTAGATTTCGAAATTGCAGAAGCCGAAAAATCACTTCCGTTTAAGATATGCTCTTTGAAGTAAATATGAGTGCCGGACATCGGCGTACGTACTATCGGTATTATCGGCAAATCTGCTCCGCTAAATGCTTTCCAGTTTTTATTTTGTCCGGAGAATATTCCGGCTAATTGTTCGATAGTTAAATTATTAACAGTATTACCGGAATTTACATATACGCTTAAAGCATCTTTAGCAATTAAATACGATACGGCAATTGAATAAAATTTATCTGCTATTTTTTTTACCTCTTCAGCAGATAATTTTCGAGAAGCCATGGCGATATTGCATTCTTCTTTGCTCAACGCCTTAATTCCGCTCGCAGAGCCTCCACCATAAACGTAAACAGATACGCCCTGATTAGCTCTCATATATTCTTCGGCGAGCATCTCGACGAGTTTAAGCATTGTATCCGAGCCTTTGATACTGATGGTAGCAAATTTTTTCGGAACTGGAGTGCAAGCTGTAGCTAATAGTATCAATGCAATCAGTGAATATTTAATATATTTGTTCATATCGGCATTCCTTTGTGTCGTTCTCTTACTTTTTTGGAGAATAGAAAGTAATTATAACGATTATAAAGCAAGTCTCTTGTTTTATATAATTCAGAGAAGACTACTTCCGCAGTAGCTAATTCCGCTGGTAAATAATATAGAATATAATTATGCGGATATAATTCGAGGTTTTTAATCTTTTTTAGATTGACTGTATCCTTAGCAATATAAACTTTTTGGATTTTGGATTTATAATCGCTTTTATTCAGATACCAAGTCAATTGCGGATTGAGCGAATCGCCGTCATTATATCTATGGTATAAATATATTACTGAATCAGCTCCGATACTGCGAATATCTTTCACGATGGCATTTGCTCCGTAGCTTTGCCCAGTCGGCAGAAGCCAGTTAACAAAAAATGTTTTCACAAACAGCATTAGAACCAACAGAAGCATTCCTTCGTCCAGCATAGCACGAGCCAATTCATTGATTCTGATTTTATCGCTAAGTTTGTAATATGCGAAACTCACAATAATCACAAGCAGAAATATAATCAGGCTCGGCGAAAATACTAAATGAGATACTGCCTTCAAGTCCTGGCGAAAGTCGAAGGAAAAAGCCCAATATAATGCCGCGAATATTGCTATAATCAGAACATAAGCGAAGAAATTGCTTAATTCTACGAGCCGTAGATAGTTCAAATAAAATACTGCAATTAATATCGACGGAGCAAATAAATAGAGCGTATAATGAGGCATCTTGGTAGTCGATCCGGACAGCATAACGAACACAGCAATAAACCAAAGCATCGCCGACAGCTTTACGAACATTTTGCGAGAATTGGGCATTTGCCAAAATCCGATTCTGAAATTAAAGATAGGAACAACAAATAATAAAATCAAAAGCGGCAATGAAGTAATCATATTATTAATATAATAGAATGCACCGGCTGAGCGTGTATTATTCTCTACTGCATCTGCGATATGAGGCAAAAACAAAGCATTTGAGAATTGCGTTCCATACGTCTGAATCATATACCAATACCAAGGCACAGCTAATGATATTCCCAACAGCATAGCAAAGCTAAGTAATACTTTTTTGCTTAATCGCTGCTTTGTAAAATAGTAAACAATTAGAAACAGCAATGGCAATAGCGAAATAGTAATTTTAGTAAGCAAAGCCAGAGCAAAGAATAGAGCAATAGCGAGCGATATAAGCACAACATTCCTAATTTTCTCAGCTTCGTAATATCTGATAATCAAATAAAATATAAACAGAAAAAAGAAATTCAAGGGTGCATCTGTCATCGCTTGGCGAGAATAATCATTCCATAAATTTGCAGAGCTTAATAGCAATGGAGTTAATATTGCGAATCGCCAATGCACAAATTTCAGCGAGATATAATAAATCAAGATAGCCGACATTATGCCGCACAAAGCAGAAAAGAAACGAATTCCCCATAGATTTTCGCCAAAAATGTGCATCATTGCGTGAATCGCCCATATTGTCATCGGAGGCGAAGTCGAAGAATACAATCCGCCGAGCGAACCCGAAGTTTGGTCTATGTAATTATGCGATTTTTCAATGCTTGCAGCTCGAACTGCGTAAAGCCCTTCGTCCCACGGTTGCACTTCGCCAGCTCCGAGATTTAGAAGGACAACCATAGTTACGGCGAAAAATACGACGATATGCCAATATTTAAAATTATTATTCATAGTAATTGTGCAAACAACGAATTATCATCTAACTAAAAGCTCTTATTGAATAATCAAAGTTTTTTTACCTACGAATATAAATATAAATCTTCTGATTATCATGCTTTTTCTTTTTATTCGCTAATTTTTATTCTAAGGTTGAAGATTCTTGAAGTTGAAAACCAAAACCTTCGGAAGGGTTAAGAAACCTTCCGAAGGTTTTCAGCGAATGGGGCTAATCATTATTCGAAAGATGGTTCTGTAGCCGATAAATCCTGTAAATATGAGAATTGAAATTATTTTCCATATTAAAATTATATTTGTTGGAAAATTGCTATATATTATTTAAGTTTAGCTTTCGGGATGTAGAATGAGATAATTAATTATAAAAGACACTCAATATTTTGCTTAGAAAGTAGCACTTGAAAACAGTAATAGACATAGAACCAAGGATAACCGACATATTGATGCACTCGTTAGGAATTGATGCGTCCCAATATGACGAATCTTTCTTGAGCAAATCCATCTACAAACGACTATCAGTGCTTGGCTCTAAATCTATTGCAGAATACACAATTTTGCTTGAAAGTAATCCTACAGAATGCCAGATATTATCTGATTCATTGCATATTAGCTATAGTGAATTTTTCAGAAATCCTTTGACTTTCGCAGCATTGGAGCAAATTATTCTTCCGCATTTAATTGCCAAAAAAAATAAATCGAATCAAAACGAAATTCGCATTTGGTGTGCAGCTTGTGCCGGCGGACACGAAGCATATACTTTGGCAATCATATTAGAAGACTTAAAGAAAAATGAGTTTAATAAATTCAGTTATAGAATATTTGCTACCGACCAATCCGAAGAGCAAATTAAAGAATCCAAAAACGGACAATTTAATCAATTAACGATTCGGAATGTTAGCTTCAAGCGAGTGAATGAATGGTTTCGCAAAAAGGGAGACGTTTATTTTATCAAACCGGAACTAAAAACCAATATAGAATTTTCTGTTTTTGATTTATTCAATAATGAATTAAGCTGTCCTCCGTCTAGTATTTTCGGAGATTTTGATATTATAATTTGTGCAAATCTATTTTTCTATTATAAATCTAAGTACCAAAATCAAATTCTAAACAAACTAACTCATTGTCTTTCGCCCGGTGCATTCTTGATAACTGGCGAAGCAGAAAGAGAAATATTGCTCAGGCATCAATATAAAGAAGTATTTCAGAACTCAGCTATATTTAGTGCCAATCATTATTTTGGAAGTATATAATTATGAGTATAAATAAAGACCAAGAGGGATCCAATCCTCTACCGACATTCACTCCGAAGAACTTGCTAAGTACGCTGCTAGGCGGTACTTTTACACTTTCAACTTTAGCACTCATCGGGTGGCTTAGTGGCAATGTGGCATTAGCAAATATTGGTACAAGCTTTCGCCCTATGGCTTTCAGTACATCGCTAATACTCATACTATTTTGCTGGATATTTAATGCTTCCTTAACGCCGAACATTAACAAAGCTAAAAAGTCATTATTATCGGCAATGACAGTACTATTGGGAATATATGGTTTGTTAACATTTGTGGGGCAAGCCAGCGGATTGCCAATTATTCCGGACAGCTTGTTTATTAGCAAATTAAGTCATTATCTCGGAATTCATATAGGCTCGATGGCTTCCATTACCGGCTTGTTAGTCTTTCTATCGTCTTTGACATTTTTTATAAGAAATAACAAGCTACAACGTTATACACATATAGCCAATATCTCAGCAATTGTAGTGGCGGCATTGGGCTTAATATTTACAATTATGTACATTATTGGTTCGCCACTCATTTACGTTAGCGATACTTTATCGCTGACGATGGCATTTACTACCTCTTTAGCTTTTAGTTTTTTAGGTACTTCTTTAATTATGATAAATATTACAACAGAGGAAAAATTGAATCTACGATTAGCAAAATTCGAGAGTATAAATTTTAGTACTCAATTAAAATTAGGCTTTACTATGATGCTGATTCTTGTCGGTACTTTGGGGCTGATTTCGTATATACAAACTAAGGAAATTCACGAACAAACGGAAAATCTTTATGAACATCCTTTGATGATGCGTCGTGCCATCGGAGAATTAACGGCTGATATTCTTCAAATGAGGATCTATATGCGCGGTTTGCCATTAGCTAAAGATGATAAAGAAATTCAAGATATTATTGAAAAAGTATCTATATACGATGCCAGTACCAAAGTACAAATAGACACAATGTATTCAAGATATTTAGGTCCGACATATCATATCGATTCTTTAGTAAAAACACTAATCGAGTATAGAGCCAACCGAGAAGAGACTATTCGATATCTACGAGCAGGCAACAAGGACGAAGTAATCGCCAGACTTAGTCCAAATGGTATTGCCGGTCGGCAGATAAATAGGATATTTTCCAAACTTAAATACATTGATGATTTTGCTCGTAATAAAGGCATTGAATTATATTCTAATTCTAAAGCTTTATACAATTCTCTCATTTTGCAGTTAGTATTTTTAGTGATTGTTATTCTATTCCTGACATTGATAATTTACTACGTACTATTGCGTAATATACGCAATCCACTAACCGAACTGCGAAACATTACGTCTCAATTTCACAACGGCGATTTATCAGCTCGAAGTGGATACAAGTATAATAATGAGTTCGGAGCTTTATCTGCATCATTTAATATATTAGCTAATAGCATACAAAATAGTTTTGAGCTTAGCGAAAAAGTAGCGACCCTGTCGGGATTAATGCTTACCGAGAACGATGCGAAAAAATTCTTTAAAGAAACTATTACCGCCCTGGCTCTATTCACTAAATCGCAAATGGCGGCTGTTTACTTATTGAATGATGAAAAAACGCATTTCGAACATTTTGAATCAATAGGGACAAATTCTAATGTCCGAAAGTCTTTCTCAGCTACTGAATTAGAAGGCGAATTCGGAGCAGTCATCAAAACTCATGAGAAGCAACACATTAAAGACATCCCCGAAAACACTCGTTTTGTTTTCGATACAGTTAGCTATAGTTATATACCGAGAGAAATAATTACTATACCAATTATGAATGGCAAAAATATAATTGCAATTATTTCTTTGTCGAGCATGAGAAGTTATAGTGTACAATCTTTAAAAGTAATTGATGCAATTATCGATACTTTAAGTGCGAGAGTAAGCGGAATTTTAGCTTACAGAAAAGTAAAAGAATTTTCCGAGCAACTCAGTCAGCAGAATGCTGAATTAGAAGCACAGAAGGCTGAATTATCCAGTCAATCAGCTGAATTAACGGAGCAAAATACCGAACTCGAAATGCAGAAAAATCAGTTAAAAGAAGTAAGCAAATTAAAGACAAATTTCTTGTCGAATATGAGCCACGAACTCCGCACTCCTCTCAATTCAGTAATTGCTTTATCGGGTGTGCTTAATCGTCGCCTTGCTAAGCAAATCCCCGAAGAGGAATATAGTTACCTTGAAGTAATCGAACGCAATGGCAAGCATCTACTTTCGTTGATAAACGATATATTAGATATTTCGCGTATTGAAGCCGGCAGGGAAGAAATTGAAATAACTAATTTCAACTCAACTTTCCGAGTTGGACAATTAAGCTCTAAATAGATAGTAACTGCTTGA
>CAZIIZ010000052.1:0-10005 GCA_964539225.1 uncultured Hyphomicrobiales bacterium
TTAATGATGGGGCGAAGCAAATATATGATAGGGTAGAAAACAATAGTTTAATTGTCAAAAAAGACGAATCCAATTTAAGAAATAATTCTCTTTTAGTTTCATTTCAGCCTAATCCTTTTAAAGAAAATTTAGAAATTGATATTACTCTGCAATTTGCATCCGAAATTAAAATTCGGATACTTAGTTTAACCGGTGAGGAAAAGTATTCTGCGATTATTGATGGTGGAATAGGGGATAATGTACTTAAATGGAATTGCAAAGATTTTAAAAATAATAATATTGACAATGGACTGTATTTGTTAGAAGTACGTTCAGGTGATAATATATATCAAAATAAAATTATAAAAATTGATTAATCAAAATAATAAGTATTGTAGAATTATGAAAAAATTCGTAGAAATTTGTTCAAAATCATTTCATATATTAATAGTAGTTTGCATTATATCTACTTGCGATATATTGGCTCAGACTAATGGTCCTGCTCAAATTGAGTATATTAAAAGTTCATCTTCAGCCGGAACTGTGGTTAATGAATTTACAGGTAGTTTTACCGAATCAATTCCTATGATTATGATTCCCGGACCTGATGGATCAGATTTTCAAATGAACTTAACCTATCAAAGTGGAGGACGTCCCGATGAACCTGCTTCTTGGGTTGGCTATGGATGGGCTTTGAATCCGGGGGCAATTGTTAGACAAAAACGTGGTTTCCCCGATGATTATTACAATATTAAAGTGAAATATTGGAATGAAACGAGACCGAATATTACATCTCAGAATACATTACTTATAGCTAAGGAAAAAAACAGTAAGAATACAAGCACAGGTTCTATCAGTAGTTCGAGTGGATTTAGTATTGGTGTATCTGCTATATTTAATAATTACACGGGATATTTAAAGCAGAATTTTATGGGTATAAATGCTAATAATTTTTCAGCAAATATGAGTAATGATAGCAGAGGAAATTCTTCATTTGGTTTTGATTATAATATAGTTAATCTTTTACAAAATGAATATATTAAATCGGATGCTTGGTCCGGTTATTTAAAAGATATAGGCAATTCTTTAATATATTCTTGTCTCTCCGGCGTGTACGGCAGACCAAATTTACCTACTTATTCATCTTGGGAAATGCCATCGGGTGGACTGTTTTACAACGGTACTCAAATATCTGTAGTACCTAAAGTTAGAGCCAGTAATTTGGATGGGACGGATCCTGATTTAACAACAAGTAGTGGATATGAATCAAATATTCCCGTACAAAAATGTTGTACTACGGTTAATACAGAGACGAGAGAACATTCGGTTTATGGATATATGTATTCTAATGAGGTCAAGTCCACGGATAATGTTATGGATTATTATACAGAGAAAGATAACCAATTAAAACAATCTGATAAATATCTTGGTATTCCATTTCCTAATGTAGATAATTTTTCCGTAACAGGACAAGGGAATGGTGGAAGTTTTAGAGTGATAAACAATAATATTACTAAATTCAGACCAGTAAAGGTAAATTCGGAGATAAAAATTGATGGATGGGGCTTTACAGGTGGATATGTTACTAAAACACTAATTAATCCATTAACATTGTTACCAACCCCATCAGTTAATATTTGTTTAGGTATTGATTATAATTGGGGATATAACAGGTGTAGTTTAGAAGGATGGGAAACAAAGTATGAGCCAAAATCAATACTGATGCAAACTCCTGTAAAACAGAGTGGATTGATATTTCGATTTAGTAATGATATGGGATCATTTCTTTCTCCATCGTGTTACACTAACTTAAGTACAACATCAAATATTGAATCTTTAGTAACAGCTCAATTAGTTATTCCTAGTAATTCAATTAGTCCTAAAATGTCTATTGATTTAAATTATTTAGATTCGGCGTTGAAGAATACAACTCGAAGTATTGATTACAATACATTCGGAGATATTAAGAGTTCAGGATATAATAAATATTTGATTTATTCAAGGTATCTAAAAAACAATGCCAAAGTAATTCAAGGTGCAGGAAATGAACTAATTGCTGAGTATTCTATTGTTAATCAAAACGGATACAGATATAATTATGGATTGCCGGTATTTAATCGTAATGAAAGAAGTTTAAGTTATGGACTAAATAAAGATAATTGGACTGTAACTCCAAGCATGCAAAGTAATAAATTAATAGTTAATATGAATGTAATTCCGATAGAATCAACAGCACCAGAATCAACACAAGTTGTAATTGGTACTGAATCAAATGAACCTTATGTAGGAACTTATTTGTTAACTGAAATATATACCGATGACTATGTTGATGTTACTGGAGATGGACCAAGTTATGATGATATTGGTGGATATACTTTATTCAATTATAGACGTGTCGCAGGGGACGATATTAAGCGAGATCCAGCCGTTGAGCAATGGAAGAACGAAAACGGATATACCGGATATGCAAAAGAAATGAATGATAAGTGGTATAAATGGCGTAGTCCATATTCGGGATTATGGTATTCACAAGGTTCATTATCTGATTATCAAGACGATATGGGATCATTCTCCATGGGAGAAACCGAAATATATTATTTAGAGTCTATTGAAACCAAAACTCATACTGCATACTTTATTACTAATAAAACAGATATAACCGTTAAAATGTTAGGAGAAGATTATCAGTTAAAAGGTTCAAATAATAACAGAGATGATGCTTATGAAGCGAATCATAATGAATATAAAGCAAGTGGTGGTGATGCGAATACAGCAGGCGATAATAAATTAGAGATGTTGGAAAAAATAGTATTATTGAAAAAGGATATATCCAAATTAAATTATCAATCACCAACTATGGAATATTCTGATTTAGTGCAAACATCGTATTTGCAATATGATGCCGGATATCCAATTTGGAATAATCAACCGAATAGTAAAGATAATAAAGGAAAATTAACGCTTAAAAGAATATGGGCAGAGCAAGGTAATATTAAAGAATATGGTTTAAGTCCGTACGAGTTTTCGTATGAATATAATGACAATGACTTACCGGATCATTTAAAAGTAGCAACAGGTTTAACTCAAAAACCAAGTTTCTCTTATGCCGAGATTGATGCGTGGGGAGATTATCAAAAAAAAGAAATCGATAGAATTAACAAAAAACAAAATTGGGTCAATCAGTCGCCTGCATCCGATTTTGATCCGGCGGCTTGGAATTTAAAAGAAATATGGCATCCTTCAGGGGCAAATACTCGAATTCAATATGAACAAAATAGCTATAGATACGTTCAAGATAAGGAAGCTCAGATATTATTGCCAATTAGAGTTACAGCTCCCGGTATTATACCAACTCCCGGTATGGATATGATTATTAATGAACTCGAATTATCTAAATTAGGCATTAGTGTTAGTTCACCTATTATTTTAGATCAATATAAAAATAAATTAGTCAATTTGCTGAAAAATAAAAAAATCTATTATCATTTCCTATATAATTTAAACGAAGGTGAACCAGCACTTCATGATATTACTTCCGAATATATTGATGGGTTTGCACAAGTTGCTGATGTATTGACTTACGTAGGAAGCTCAGAACTTAAAATTACTTTTCCCGAGTCAATTCCTTTATCAAAATGTATTGATTTTTATAGAAATAATAGAAATAAGTATATTTGTTTTACAGGATCCAATGATATAAGCAATATAGCAAGTTTTCGTTATATGAATGAGGCTTATGTTAAAGCTCAAGTTCCGACTCTCTTTTTACCATATACAGTAATAGAGAGGGCACTAGAAATGACTACACTGTGTCAGCGGTTAAATCCGGAATTGTCATATATTAGACTGCCAATTCCTGACGAATATGCAAAAAAAGGCGGTGGAGTTAGAGTAAAACGTTTGTTAATGTCTGATAATTTCGATAAAAAAACAGAAGGCGGGGCAACAAAATTCTATGGTAAAGAATATTTGTATATTGACAGAGCAGAACGTTGTAGCGGAGTTGCAACATCTGAACCAATGAATAGTAAGCACGATAATTCATTGATTGAATTTTTAGATTGTTTTCAGCCCGGTACTTATGAATCAGGACGAGGACAACAACTTATAAATATTGAAGTCAATACAAATAATTATGATGAATATGTTGGACCGTTGGGACAGGCGGTGTTACCTTCTCCGTTTGTCGGATATTCTAATGTTTTTATCAAAGATATTGATATTACTGGTAGTAACTCACCATCTAATGGCGGAATTGTTGAGAAGTCGTTTTATACTTGCAAAGAATATCCGAATAAAGTCCAATTTACGTCATTATCCGATAATACATTGACGATTGAACAACCCGTAAACTTAGAATTATTTAAACCTAACTATAGTTTAGCAAAATATTATATGACTCAAGGTTATACTTTTCTCATGAATAACATGCATGGGCAACCTAAGTCTGTATCAACTTATAAGGGTGTAATAAACGATACGAAACCTTATGACATTGCTTCTTTAATTAATATGCCAACTCAAGTGGTAAATTACAATTATTTTGCACCCAATGAAAAAATTCCAATATATAACTATCAACGTCTAATGATGGATTATGATTATCTTGGAACTGAAGTTGAAATATTGAATGAGAGTAAAGTATCAAAAACTAATTTATCTGAATCATCTACTGATGTCGATTTAGAATTTCCTTTAACTTGGTTACCAATTCCTACTTGGGCTGGAGGAGGCTTAAAGCGTAATAAATCAGAATCAGCATTATATACGAATGTTACTACTAAATTAGTTAGCTATCCTGCGATATTAAAAAGTGTAGAAACAAAACAAGATGGTATTCTAAATATAGTTGAAAATATTGCTTTTGATAGAAATTCCGGAAATCCTGTCATTGTTAAATCGAATGACGGATTTCATAACTTATCTTTACAAATGGAATCGGGTGTTTCCCATGACGGTACATATCATAAGCTAAGTATTCCAGAAAGTAATATTCATAAAGAATTAGCCAATGCCTCGTTAAATCAGAATATTAAAATTTCGTCTGTACCGAATAAATTTCATCTATATCGAAGAGTGGATTATAACAGTAATAGTGGAAAAAACATCAATGAGGTTAGTTTAGCCTTTGATTTTAATTATATGAATTCTATTGTTAACGATACTAATAAGTGGAAGCAATATTACGGTCCGATAGGATTTTTGGAGCCATATAAATATAAGCTTGATAGAAGTGATACCATAAAAGATAATTGTTGGGAAAGCTACTATATTAATTTATTCTCAGAAGGCGATATTGTAAAAGTAGTTCCAAGGGGAAGTGATGCGAAATCGTTTAATCAAGAATTGTATCAGGTAAAAAATGTTCACGGAAATATTGTATCTTTATTACCACTTGGAATAATGCCAAATTATATTATACCATGTTCTAAATTGGAGGTAGATGCCTATATTGAGCGTAGTGGTAGAAAGAATAAACTTAATAATACTTACGCTGAAATTGCAACATACGGTCTAAATAGTACATTCGATGCTCCTGCAACAGGATTTATAAAACCTTTTAACATGACTAAATCTATTTCAAGTCCTAATGGAAATATTCCAATTGATGAAATGAATAAGAGACAAGAGTTAATTAATCAATTGAATAGAATTCTGAATAAGTCTTGCGAGTGGGGAAATGGAGTGTCATATAATTGCAGTACTGACCCAGAATGTGCAAATTTTGTTTCAGCTTTGAGTAGTGTTAGTTTTAGAGATGCTTATGGCAATCCTGTATCATATTTACTAACTGATTTTCAATTTAAAAGTTTAATTGAGCCAACTGTTGGTGGTTTAAGTATTGGATGCGAGTTCTCAGTTAAAAAACGTAATTCGAGTAATCAACCAGGAATGAACTATAATTATCCGTACATTGATCGATTAAATAAATTGTATGAAAAATTATATAATGTTCGTTTGAATTATGAGATCCCTGAAATAGATTGGTTTGATAAAAGTAATTATGTTTATGATGGAGGTGTAATTGAACGTCCGGACTTATCTGTTGTGTTGTCTCAAACTGATCCCAAGAGATATGCAATGGCAAAATTGAAACCGGAGTATAGAACGCAAATTGAACAAAAATTAGATATTGATAAGTATAAAATAACACCATTTGAGATTAATGGAAAATTGTACAAGGGGGAACAAATTCTAAAGTCACAATCCGATAAAATGCAAATTGATTATATGGAATTGGACGGAAAAGATGTTTATGTAGTTATCGATAGGTATAAACGTGAAGTAATGTTAGGGTATTTTATTATGGCATTATGCAATACTAAAAGTGAAATATTGCCATTTGGGGTTATAAGAGGTAGCTTTGATGAACAGTACAAAAATAGAAGAATGTATGCAATTGTTACAACCAATAAAGCTGTGTCTAGAGCATCCGAGACAATGGTAGATGGTAATTCTAATTTATTCCAAAGTTATGATTTCACAAATGGTTCGGTTCAATATGGGATGTTTCATAGTGATGATGGGCAAAAGGTAAGTTTTCATCGCTTTCTAACGGATATGCAAATTGCTCTTGATGTAAACCAAACTCCAATGCCGATTGATGTTGAATATTGTTCTACGCCTTTGTATTGGTACGTAACGAGTCTGGAGGGATTCAAGGGTTTGTACTTGGACGAAAATGGACAGATTGGTATTGCTTTGGTCGATCGTAATGGGGTAATTAAGGAAGAAAAAATTCAGGGTTCTCCATATAATTGGAGTAAGAGTCTCTCGTGTTTGGAATTTTATGATACATATACTCCAACTTATACAATTCCTGAGGGAGTAATTGCTGCATCGGCTACTAAGTCAATATCCAATTGGGATGGTGTCAAAAATTATAATCTAAATCCTGATAAATCTACTACTCCTAAAAAAGTTATAAATAAAATATTAATTGGAGAGAGTGGGCAATGGAGAAGCAAAGAGTCATATATTTATAAGGATGAAGTACGCAGAAATATCTTTGGTAATCCGGATGATGATAGAATATATTATGCAGGTACAACTCAAAATGCTCCATTTATGTTAATACCCGGTAATGGCAATAGCTTTCATCAGGAGGATATAGATAAATATTGGAAAAAAGGTACTACAATTACTCAATACTCACCTTATGGGGCAGCTTTAGAAAGCAAAAATGTATTTGGTAATTATACTTCTGCTTATTACGGACAACCGGGGTATAATTATTATACTCAAACTCCTTCTCAAAATTCTTCTACACCTGGGGTCTCAAATAGATTAGTGGATCAGAGTAGAGACGTATTGGAAAAAGAATTTGTTAGTTTGGTTGCTTCAAATGCCAAATATGGTTCTTGTGCGTTTCAGTCATGGGAACACGAATCTCTAATTGATTACTCAACTATGAATATCATGGATAGAAGTTATATTACCAAGGATTATGCTCATGCAGGGCAATATTCAAGAAACTTGTCAAGCCAATACGAATGTTCAGAATTAGGATTTGAAGCAAAAACTATTAAAGTTTTTGATAACATTACGTTGCCGAATAATATGTACGAAACTCTTGACGATTATCCGGAAAAAGGTGTTCTTTGTAGATTGTGGGCTAAAACCGATGAAAAATCGGATGAGATTGAAACTCCGGATTGTAAATTAGAAATGATTATAAAACAGGGTACTAGTACATATGTTAAGCAGCCTTTTATAAGAAAAATACAAACCGGTGAATGGTCATTGTACGAGGCTCGTGTTAATGATTGGGGGGTTGATAACAATCCGGGAATAAATTCTACCGATCCGGTTAGCATTTACGTTAAAACAGCAATTAGTAATAGTACAAATGTTTTTATTGACGATATTTTATTTAGACCTATAGAAGCATCGTCTCAATGCTTTGTATATGATTACCAAAAGCAGAGATTAAGCGATGTACTTGATGATAATCATTTTGTTATGCATTATCAATATGACTTTAAAGGTAATATGACAAAAGTAATGAAAGAAACCGGTATAGGTATGCGTTCAATAGCGGCTAATTCTTATAGTATGCCTGTTAAGAGTCGAGGGAGTATAATCAATTCCGCACCTACACCTTATGGTAAGATAAATAATCAGCCTATAAATATTCCGAATCTCAATGTAATTATGAATGTTGATAATCCAACTATGTTTCTGGATGAAGATGAGGATCAAGAGAAAGACCAAGAAATTAAAGCTGTATTTGATATATTTAAATTGAATATGAGTCCTGACAAACAGGATGTTGAATTGTTCAATTTTACAAAACCGACTGTACCATCTGTGGATTCATTGCATTTAATCCCAAATTCAAATAATATTATTAAAGGTGTAGATAAAAACATTGATGGAGTCAAAGGAAGCATTGATTCTAATATGAAAGAAATTAAAGATTTGGGAAAATCTGCTGATTCCGTAAATGCTAATAGTAAAAAGCTGAAGAAATCAATTAATACTCAAAATGTTAAAGAAACTATAAAGAATAGTTCTGAAAAGGAACTCAAAAGTCAAATTAAAGAGTTTAAAAAAGAAAATGTTGATTCGTTGCAAATTAATAAAAAACTATAAATTATATTACTTATATCTAAAGAAAAGGTTTATGATGAGAAAAAATATGTTTAAAGCTGTGGCACTATTGCTATTCGTATTGACAAATATTAATATGTTTGCTCAAGGTGATCCGACTAATCAATTTAATTTGAAGGAT
This sequence comes from uncultured Hyphomicrobiales bacterium, assembly GCA_964539225.1. Lineage (GTDB taxonomy): Bacteria > Bacteroidota > Ignavibacteria > Kapaibacteriales > UBA2268 > CALLXS01. The sequence continues at coordinate 8,714 of CAZIIZ010000052.1, forward strand.
TCGGGTGATTTATACGAAGCATTGTATAAGTTAGGTGGCAATACCGATAAGTATGCTAAATTGAGTGAAATCGCTATCAATGGAATCAATTCATGTGTGCCAAAAAATTGTACAAAAGGTGAACGACAAATATTTATGTGTTCTGATATTGTATTGCCTGAATGTCATTTTACTAGTCCTATTGATCTTGTTACTCAGGATTTTAAATTGATAGTAACAGGATATTGGATTAATTGCGATGGCAATATGGATATAGAAATTGCCGAAATTATTCCTCAAGTTCCTGAGGGAGCAATTTTTGATTGTGCAAGTAAATTGGGTGAAGATAGTGAATATTGGGCAAAAATTATCAAATCTGCTCAATTGAATGTATTGACTGCACTTGCTAATACTAAAAATGATGCGAGTATTCCTAATTACGTCCCAACTACGGAACTTACTCCTGATAATTACAATTTTTACGCTAAAACTTGTTGGAAAACTATGATAATAGCCGATTACCATGATGAATGGGAATATCTTGAAAAGCCTATGGATTTGAGTGAATATCTTACTAGTGAGGCAGTCCCGATTAATAAAAGCAATATGTCGAATCAATCAAAAACTGATGAATTGCAGTCATTTAGATCGTATTTAACTGAACTCGTTAGTTGCAAAGAATCAGGATGCTGTAAATATACTTACTCTATGAACTGGGCGAAGGATGATAAAGGTAAATATTATATTACTTCGACCCAATTTAATGGCAGCAATACGACAGATTATGAAGCAAGCAAATGTAAAGATGGAGCTATCAATACTGATATTGGTACATGTACAATGATGTGCGATAAATTATTAATGGATAAAAATGATAATTATCCAATTATGGGAAAATTATCTGCAAATGTAACTCCAAATCCGAATACCGGGCAGATGCTATTAACTTTGAATGGTGAGGCTACCGGAGAAATGAAATTTGAAATTACAGACGTATCCGGTAATTTACTTTTTGAAAAAGAAATGGTAAAAAGTAGTACAGAATTTACATTAGAATTGAATGTTACAAATCTAATTAATGGTAATTATTATTACCGAGTATTGCAAAATAATACTGCTTTGGTTGATGGTAATATTGTTATACAAAAATAAAATATTGGAATTTTACAAATGAAAAAATTGCTAATTATAATGATGATGTTGCTGTTTAGTATCCCAGTTTATTCCGGTTGCTGGAAAATGGATACGCATAAGTATATATTTACCGAAGGTATAGGAAGTAAATGGGGCGGTTCTGCTGCCTATGGCGACAG
>CAZIIZ010000053.1:0-9856 GCA_964539225.1 uncultured Hyphomicrobiales bacterium
TGAATAAAGTGGAAATTGACGTGCCAATAGCGTATCAGGACGATGACAATTCATCGCTTTCAAGGGATTTACTCCGTTCGATTGATGCTCATCAGAATATGAAGCTAGCGTATCGAATTTATGATGATTCGCAAGTGGAGCATGATTTGATGTACGAAAAGGTGAAAGCCGTGGTGAAAATTCCTAGGGATTTTTCCTATAATATCAAGCGAGGAAAACGCTCAAATGTGAACCTAATCGCTCCGGCTGGGCGTTTATTAGTAATTGGCGACATAGGCACTCCGCTCTCAGCAATAGTTTCTACGTTCGGCGGCAAAATAATGGCTTCACAATTAGCGAAACGAGGTATGCCGGTGTTCGAGAACAAAGCTATATCGCAACCTATCAAAACTGATTATCAATATTTGCACAATCCTTACTTGACTTATGGCGATTTAGTATTGCCGGGATTAATGGCTGTTATCATTTCTCAGTTATTGATAATCGGAGCAGCGGCTTCGACTGCTAAAGAATACGGCATGGATAAATGGAATAATCTGTTCAGCACTTCCACTAACTACGTTGCGATAATTATCGGCAAATTATTGAGCTATTTATCAATTTTCTTTTTCTTTAGCTTGATTATTTTAGCTTTAGTTTCGCCGCTGTATCATATTCAATTATCGCAGAACCTTGGCGAAATGATTATTCCGGGACTTTTAGGGATGGCAGCCTCTGCCCTATTTGGAATATTAATCGGTACTTTTTTCCGTCATAGAATCACCGTGTTCGTAGTCTTAGGATTCACGACATACCCATTCTTTATGCTATCAGGTTTTGCTTGGCCATGGGCTCAGATTCCTAATTTTATGCAATATGTAGCTAATTGCTTGCCGGCTACTCCATTCTGCCAATCACTGTTATCCATCACGCAGATGGGCAATACTTTTGCAGATGTGCATCCGCAAGTGATTCACTCGCTACTTCAAATATTCGCCTATTCCATTCTTATCGTCTATAGAATGCATAAACTGAAACGCAATCCCGAACCTAAAAATGCACTACGCAGATATATTGCGGCATTGCCGAGGTAATTTTTATAGTTAAAACCTTCCGACAGATTAAGAAACTGTCGGAAGGTGAAGATTGATACTACCTTCGGAAGGTTTTTTCCTTTATGTTGCTATCTATTTATATAATACTTTGTTGTGGGCTACAAATCTTCGCATACCTCTGAAATCTCCATAGCGTATGACCGTTAGATAGCGGTTGTTATTTATTTCAGCATTTCTGTCAATCTGCCAAAAAATGATTTTTTGTTTTTTATCGTTGTCAATATTTCGTAAATTGGACTGTCGTAAATCAAAGTGATATCAATGGAATAAGTATTTTTGACTTTTTTAATTAGTTCATCTTTCCCGTTGTCTAAATAATGTTCCCAATCGTGAAAATAGCTATCATCAGATACGAACGATGTCGAATACGATGTCCCAAGTATTTTATCCCAAAACTCGTCTATAAATGGTCGCAAAGTATCAATTTTTACATTAGTTGCAAATGTGATTTTTGCTTTTCCACTGTCAGGTTGGGGAATTATTTGTTTTCCGTCATTTAATCGAAGTATTTCTTTGTCAAACAAAGGTCGCAATTTATCCGACACTTCTGTTTTGTTGTCTATGATGCAAATAACATTGTATAGTTCTTCAATAGTCGCAACTAATTTTCCCGGAAAATTGCCAGAATCAAAAAAATGAATTTTATAATCCTCAAACTTGTAATCCATTGTTTCAGTCTTTATAATAACCGCTAACTTGTTTATTTACGGATCTGCAGTATTTTTATTAATTCATTCCGCTTCAGCCTAATTTATCATTAGTTTGACGAATGTTTTGTCTCATTTTAGTATGTTCATTAAATAAAGCAGTTTAGCGGCGTTCGAAAATCCCCCAGAAACTACTCACTCACTTTCAGTAATTCCTGCACGACAAATTTAAGAATAATATTTGGGATTACAAAGCGGAGAATGGAATCAATTACGAATTACCTAAATCAAGATGTCCTACATCTGGCAGATGGAGGACATCTGAAAAAGCTTAAACTTGCAAGCGGGAATCTAACTTTCAAAACCTCTGAAACCAGCATTTGGTATAGCTGCTGTTAGCTGGCGTTTGTTTTTCATTGTTTTGGTCTGTATGCTTCAATTTTAAAAATTAATTCAAAAAATATCAAATGACTATAATGAGTTTCTAAACCTTTATTATCCCATGACAAAAATGATGGATAATATGAAAGTCCAATATTAAATTTATTTAAAATCCGATAATAAGTGGAGAATACTAATCCAATATTATTTTGAACCTTGTGAATACTCAAAGTATCGCCGGCATAATGATTTTCTTTTCTTGATATATTGTAAAATGATTTATTGTACTGAATACCTACTCCGTAATGCAAATTATTAATATCACTCCCAATTTGAATATTACTATATATGGCAGATGATACTTCGTGACTTCCTTCAAAATCGACTGGTACAGGAAATGGAATCATAAAATTTGTAAGAGCACCAATATCCGAACTTATTGAATATTTATCCGTAAAATAATATTCAAAACCTCCGGATATTCCGAGGAATCCAAATGAGTTACCATAACCATCACCTTTGTTAATATAAAAATGATTGCCTTCTGGTATTGATATCTTGAAACTTAAAAGACCCTTCTCTGATGTTAGCCAAGTACGATAGTTTTTGGTTAAAGAATTATTGGAATCAAAATCAATTGTAATATCGGGCGGATAAGTAAATCTTTTGGGATTAGTCAAATCAATGGCGTAACCCAAAATCCCTATACCTGAAAACAAATTACCAAACCAAAATGCGTTAGATAATTTACTTTTTATATTTATTTGCTTTTGAATGGTATCTTTTCTTGCTATTATAGATAAATCATTTCGTGAACGCTCAACATTTATACATGCAGGTGTATTATACCACCTTGTCGTATCATTACTGATACATATTTTAACTGAATCTGTATCAGAATACACATTTACATCAACAGTTCTTTGATTAATCAATGTAGCACAAGAACTCAATAAAAAACATATTGTCAGAGATGTGTAATATCTTATCATTATGTTCGTTTTTTTTAAAATACCAGCTAACTTGTTTATTTATGGAACTGCTTTTCTTTCTGTAATCCATTTCGCATTAATCCAATTTATAGTTAGTTTGACGAATGTTTTATCTCAGTTTCGTATGTTCTTTAAATAAACCAGTTTTGCGGCGTTTGAAAATTCCCAGTAACTACTCACTCAATTCAGTAATTCCTGCACAGCAAATTTAAGAATAATATTTGGGATAAGCAAATTAAGAATTACTAGAAAAATTGAATCATCTCAAAACTTTGCGGTTCGCTACATCTTGCAAGATGCTCATTTGCTGGATAGCGATTTTGTTCAGTTTGATTAATCTTTCCTTTTGCTCTAATCCTTCCTGAATAAACACGGCATTCAGATTCTCCATATTTGAGAGGCAAATCAATTCATTGATTGAGGCATAATCTCGCATATTGCCGTTTAGTTCCGGATTAGCTTCTCGCCATTGCTTCGCTGTTTTGCCAAATAACGCTACGTTCAATACATCGGCTTCGTTTGCATAAATAATTGAGATTTGCAGAGCTGATAATTCTACCGGAATTAGGTTCTGCTTAATCGCATCGGTATGAATATGATAATTCAATTTGGCGAGTTCTCGCTTTGCTGTCCAACCCAATAGCTTCTGCTCTTCTTCTTTTAAACGTTGGAATTCGGTAATTAAATACAACTTAAAGGCTACGCTAATTGCAGAGCCAAATTCAAAAGCTATGTCTTTATGGGCATAAGTGCCGCCATATTTTCCTTTTTTTACTACAATGCCAATTGCATTTGTTTTTTCAATCCATTCCGAAACACTTAATACGAAATTTGGCAACCCTGCTTGCGATTTAAAGTGGTCAAATTCGACCACTTTAAAACACGGATTATTGATTAATTCCCAAGTACCAAGAAATTCAAGAGTATATCTATTCCTCAGCCAATTTTTGATAATATCCGCAGCTCTACTTTCGCTTTCTTTTGAGTTCGCCATATCAGTCAATGAAATATAATCAGTATCATTGATTTGAACAACGGTTATTTCTCGTTCTTTAACAATTATTTTGCTCATCATCAACTCCGAAATATTTTGAATATCAATCATTTATCGCTCAAAAACTACCCACTCAATTCAGTAATTTCTGCACGGCAAATTTAAGAAGAATATTTGGGATATGCAAATTATGAATTACGATGCTTTAAATATCCGATGTTTCGAAATCTAAAACCCTAGAGTAACCCTATGTCCTAAAAAATTTCATACTGCGAGTTACCAGATGTTTTTTCTTTCTACGTTATATTTATAGGGATTTTCAGTGTCATTTTTCCCGTTATGATATATTAGCAATTCAGCATGCTTGTTGTCAAGTTTAATAATCTCAATATTAGTAATTCCGATTAGACAAAGGTCGTCAATAAGCATAACTTGTTTGTCAAAAATGTCGAATCTTGTTTGAGTAATACTTATGATTTCACCACAAGCTAAAAATCCGCCTGTCGTAACTAATAATTTATTGTATTCATCAATATTTCGGTCATATACATGTTGTCCAAGTATAACTGTCGAAATGCCTAATACCAATAAATGTATTAAAATAAATGATGTCAATATTTTTATTCCGGTATTTTTTATCAAAGTAAAAAATAATATTGTAGAAATAATAAATGTCCAAGTGATTGTCGAAAAGGTGTAAGATCCCTTTAGACTGTAGCCATTAAGTTCCAAAATTCCAAATGTCAGAAATAAAATTGTCGTTGCGATTAACATTCTAACTACAATTTTTTCTACTTTCGGAAAAGTTGCTTTAGTCAGAAGTGGAATACAAATTAGTCCAATAATTAGTCCTATGAATATTATTATCGCTTTCATTTGTTTATTTCATTCTAAAATGCAGCTAACTTGTTTATTTATGAAACTGCTTTTTTTTCAGTAATTCATCTCGCTTCAGCTCAATTGATCATTGGCTTTACGAATGTTTTATCTCAGTTTCACTTGTTCATTAAATAAAGTAGTTTTGCGGCGTTTGAAATTTCCCAGAAACTACCCACTCAATTCAGTAATTCCTGCACAGCAAATTTAAGAAGAATATTTGGGTTTACAAAGCATAGAATTGAATCAATTACGAAAAGGAATAAATTTTCAAACCTTCTGAAAGTTTACACGAGTTTGCTTTTAATATCATTTATCATCACTACTTATTCAATATGCATTTACATGCAAAATTTAAACACAAAGTTTGCATGAAAAAACAAATCGGGCTATTGAGCTAAGTTTTACTTTGCTCAATAGCCCGATTTTATAAAAATTTGCGAATAAGGATATTAATTCTGCTTTTTATTTAAAGGCAGAGTAATTTGCACTATGTTTCCATCTTCCGCACCAAATGTTTCCACGTTCATAGTACCGTTCATCATTCTAATAATTGAAGAGCCGATAGCAAGATCTAGCAAGATGTCTTCTTTATCTTTATCGAGAGCTTCGATTATATTGCCTGAATTCTTCTTGTAAATTTCTATCAAATCTGCTACTAATGGATTCGCATTAGTTAACATTTGAATTTCAGTAGCTCCTTCGTAAGGATTCTCCGTAGCAGCTATCTGAATATCAATATCGGTAATTCCTTGCGACACAGCCTTGAAAATTTGTACAAACGCAAGATTCAGCAATGCTTCGTCGGCTACTACTTTCGGATGTTCAGTTCCTTCGTCCATCAGCCCTACGTGAATTTGTTTCTCGTGGTTTGTTACTTCTAAAAATTCCTGAACAGCATTTTTAAGAATTGTATCAATTTTAATTGTGGCGATATGCGAAGTGTTATCTTTAGAACCGATAGCCACGTCAACCATATCAGACACGAATGTAAATAATTCTTCGGATGATTCTTCTGCTAATGAGATATATGAATCCTGCTCTTCTTCCGATTCGTAAACTTTCATACTTAACAATTGCAAATAACCAATAATACCGGTAAGCGAGTTACGCATTTGATGGCTTAATTTGGTCATAAAGTATGATTTGAATTCGCTGGCTTCACGAGTAAATTGCTCGGCTAGTCTGATTTGCTTCGAGCGAAGTACAGCTTGCTGCTCTGCAATCTTCTCTAAAGTAACGTCGCGTCCGACTGCATAGACTAATCCGTCTTGCTTCGCCACAGTAAAGCTCCAGCTTACCCATTTGTTGTCGCCATAAGCAGTTTTCATCTCGTAATCGGCACGAATAGTTTGCTCGCCCTGCACTTCATTTACTAATTTTGCAAAATCAGTTGCGTTTGCGGGCAAATGAAATAATTCGCTGATATTTTTCCCAAGTAAATTCACCGAAGTGATTCCGAAAATTTCATCCGAAGCCGGATTCAAAGATTTCCAGATTCCGTTCAGATCCATTACAGAAATAATATCTTTCGATGATTCGACAATACGTCTTTGCGAACGAGTCATTCTCTCTGCTAAATCTAACGCTCTGGCTCTGCTCGTAGTAACCGAGTAAACGAATCCAAAGAATACGAACGACAGTAGCAATGACACACTGAAAGAAATATTATGCAGATTAGCGGTAAACCAATCCTTAAAATTCGGAATGGTGTAGAATCGTGCTTCTATTTTTCTGTCAGCAATTTGTATAATTAATTTAGTAGTAAGCCCTTCAAAAGTTTTTTTGTCGAATTTACTAATATTTTTCGATGTAAATATAACCGATTCTTTAGGACCGTCAATTTGTACTAACTCGAACATTATACTAGTATCTGATGGGAAATTTCCACCTAATGCATCTCTAAAGAACGCATTAGCGTCAATTTCCTGCATTACCACGCCTCGGAAATTTTCTTGGCGTTGGGCGATAGTTTCCCTTAATGATTTTTGTGTATAAATTGGGGCTATTAGATAAAATCCGTCGCCGGTTTTATTGCATAAAGTTTGAGAAACCTTAGTAGCAGTTATTTCGTTATTATCTCTGGATTTCTCTATTGAATTTTTTACGATTTCAGTAGAACTAAAATCGAATCCGGCATTTACAATATTCTTTTCTGACGGTTCAATAAATTCGATTGGAGTATAGAAATCTCGTTTTGCTTCAGGATGCAATTTATAGTCCCAAATCCCTTGTCTTTGCATATTGAAAATATGGTCTGCTAATTGATTATCTTTGATAATTGGTACGTACATCAGCGATTTAATTGATTGATTGGTGGTGGTAGGCACGCTAGAATACAATTTAAAGTAATCTCGTACTACATCCACATAAGCATCATAAAGTCCCTGTATAGAAGTCAATACCTGCAAATTAGACCGATATTTATTATCAACTCTCATCATAACTGAATTGACAGATTTATCGAACGACATTTGAGTGTCTGTTTGTACTTTTTCTTGGAAAAAGTCTCTAACAAAAAAGCTCAGAGCGACAAATAATATTAAGACTACAAATGCCGGATACGTCTTCGATAGCTTATTCACCTTACCGGTTTTAGAGGCTTCCTTTAGTATAGCTTCGTAATTATTCGCAGAGTTATTTTTATCGTTATTATTGTTCATATTCCCTTCTTGAATAATTTTATTTAGTTCTTATGCTGTTTTTTTTCTTCGATCACCAATTTAATATCTTGTACAAAAGTAGAAGTATTGATTGGTTTAGAAATATATGAATCGAAGCCCATTTCTAAATATTTTTCGCGGTCATTAGCTTGAGCAAATCCTGTAGCAGCAATTATCGGCATAGTTTTTCCGGCTTCAGTATTGCGTACTGATTGCATAATTTCCGACCCATTCATATCTGGCAATAATATATCGACTACCAACAAATCCGGTGTATTCTGATTTAACCAATTCAATCCGCTTGTACCATCCCCAAAATCAGCTGTATCTATACCATTTTTCTTTAACAATGTACAAAATAACTTTCTTATAGGAACATTGTCCTCAATTATACAAATTAATAGAGCCATAGACTTACCTTACCACTTTAGTATATTTATTATTTTTTTTAATATTTTCCACTTTAATACTCACACAAGAATAATTATCCTTTATAGATAAGTTATATATTAGCGAGCTATTTGAATTTCCACTCTTCTGTTTTTTGATCTCCCAGCTTCTGTCGTATTATCTGCAACAGGCTCAAGAGCTCCTCTTCCTCTATCAAGCATTCTTTGACGAGTTATATCTTTTTTTAGCAAATATTGTACCACGACTAATGCTCTATTCTCTGAACGTTTTTGGTTCTGATCTGTAGTACCGGCATTATCCGAATGTCCGGTAATTCTTATTCTAACGCTAGAATTTTTCTTCATATATTCAGCTAAAGCATCTAAGTATTCTTTCTGCACTTTAGTTATAATTGAACTTTCTGAGCTTGTAAAATAGAATATTTTGGAGGAATTAGGATTAATTATAATATTTTTCTTTTGTGGCTCTTCTTTGGAATCAACTTTTACCTTTTCAGATGCTGAAACTTTCGTCTCTTCTTTAACGACTACATCAATTTTCTCAGCCTCTGGTATTTGCTTTAGCGAGGCAGAAATAAAGGATAGCTTATTGAATCCTTCGAACTCCACTCCTTTTTCCTTTTTTAATGATGCCACATAGTTCGGCGGCTCGACATAGTCTTTATTAACAGGAATAGTATCGAATTGCTTTTCGTCAATATTAAATTTAATATTAGCTCCTAATTTCAAGATAAAGGGTATTCTGGAAGAATTATAAGCTGAGATTTCTTTAGACCCTATATGAATACTTGCAAATGGAGCAATGTATGCTCGAACTGAATTATATAAATCTCCAGCGAAGATATCATATCCGACTCCTAAGTGAAATGCAGCTCGGAACGAATTCGGATTAATTGGCAATACTCTATCGTGGCTAATTTCTGCAGAATTTTTAAATTCTTTATGCGTTAGTATTTCCTTCGAAATATTGAATTCTAAATCAGCTCCAGCGAAAAGGAATAAATTCTCGATGGGTAAATTGTAGCGAGCGGATGGCGAGATTGTTAAATAATTTAGATTATAAGTATTTATATACTTTGTTTGAAAAGTATCAGGTAGGATGTCCGATTCAGATGATGCTTCACGACGCTCAAGTAAGTTAATCCGCAGAGTTACTCCCCACATTTCATCGATTGGAAGCCACTCGCCATAAAGTCCGACAAACATTCCTGAGCCATAACCTGTATTATATTTTATCAAATTCGTTGGGATAACGTCGCCACTATTCGCCACTATATCGGGAAGTTGCAAATTACTAAAATTCATACTTAAAGTAACTCCGCCTGTAACACCGAACCACCATGGAGACAGCTGTCTGTTTACAATTACAGAATCTAAATTATCCAATACATTCAACATTTTATAAGCTCCCTTAGGAGCTTGGGCAAACAACAAATTGCCGATAAATGCGAAGATTATGACACCATATTTTACTAATCTTTTCGCCACTAATGCTTGTTTTTATCCTATTATCGTTTATTTTTTTCCAAATATATAAAATTTTTCGCAATTATTCTATATATAATTACCGCTCTGTACAATTTATATTTAGATAGTCATGTAATTGCAAGTTATTTGAAGTAAAATTTTCTACAACCGTATTGCAATAATTGAATAGAAAAATCAATTATTAATAATATCCGAGATTACCTAAGCAATTGAATTTTAATCATTGCCGTGGACTGGGTAACGCTTTTGTCATTGATTGGAATACCAATCAATACTACTTCGTATAAGCCATTTGCGGCTAATGCCGAAGC
>CAZIIZ010000054.1:0-9788 GCA_964539225.1 uncultured Hyphomicrobiales bacterium
GTCCGAGAAATCAAAGAGTGGGAACCTCGCAACGAAGTATGGGGCGAGAATTATCCACGCCAATACGAAACTTACCGAATGACTTTGGATACTAACTTCGCAAGCAAATACGGCGGCTCGAAAACGATAGATTATTTAGAGAAATATCCTGAGTTGGTCGTATTGTGGTCTGGTTATGCTTTCTCTAAGCAATATAATCAAGGTCGTGGGCATGCACATGCGATTTTCGATATTCGCAATATTTTGCGTACTGATGGATTTTCGGATACTAAATCTCCAGCTACTTGTTGGACTTGTAAATCTCCGGACGTGCCGAGATTAATGAGCAAAATGGGTATTGCTCAATATTATGCTTCTTCGTGGAAAGATATTGGACACGAAATAGTAAATCCAATCGGATGTCAAGACTGTCACGACCCAAAAACTATGAACTTGCGTATCACTCGCCCCGGTCTGAAAGAAGCTATGGAACGCCGAGGCAAAAAAATGGAAGACTTCACTCATCAAGAAATGCGTTCTTTGGTTTGTGCTCAATGCCACGTAGAATATTACTTCGCTAAACCGGGCAATTATCTGACTTTCCCTTGGGATAAAGGATTTAGTGCCGATTCAATGTACGCTTATTATCAAGAAAAAGGCTTCTCTGATTGGATCCATAAATTAAGCAGAGCCCCGATGCTGAAGGCTCAACATCCAGATTACGAACTATTTATGACCGGTACTCACGCAGAACGTGGAGTGGCGTGTGCTGATTGCCACATGCCGTATAAAATGGAGGGAAGTTCTAAATTCTCCGACCATCATATCCAAAGTCCAATGAATAATATTGCTAATTCTTGTCAAGTGTGCCATCGCATGAGCGAAGACGAAATCCGTTCTGCCGTGTATGCTCGCCAAGATAGAGTATTAGAAATCCGTCGGTTAACCGAGAAGTCAATCTCCTCAGCTCATATTGAAGCATTTATGGCTTGGGAAAACGGAGCAACCGAACAAGAAATGAATCCGATTCTGCAATTAATTCGTGAATCTCAATGGCGTTGGGATTGGGTGGCTGCGGCTAATAGCGTAGGATTCCACTCTCCGGTGGAAGCATTGCGAGTGCTTGGCACTTCATTGCAGAAAGCAGAGCAAGCCCGAGGTATGCTTGCCGTCGTACTGACTAAGCATAATGTTTCTATCCCTGTAGCTTCGCCGGATATTTCCACTAAAGCAAAAGCTCAGAAATATATAGGATTAGATATGGATAAAATCATGGCTGATAAAAAGAAATTCATAGAATCAGTAGTACCGGATTGGGACAAAAAGGCTCAAGCCCGCCAAGGTACGCTGATAAAATATTAGCATTCTAACTATTATATCTGCTATAAAACTCCATTTTATTATAATTAATAGAGTGGAGTTTTTGTTGTAAAAATATAATTATTTACGATGTGAATTGAAAATTTATCAAAACAAATACCATACAAAGAAAAATATTAGTTTATTATTTTATCTTTTATTATATTAACGTACTGAAGAATTTATAATATTGAAACAGGTTTATATATGAAATATTATTTGATGATTATTGCTATGGTGCTATTGGCTTCGTGTTCGAGCTCTATTGTATATAAATCATTGGAAGAATTGCCAACTCAATCGGATTACTCTGTTTCATTTCCTGCCAATGATTCTCTGAAAATTGGAATTAAGTTTGTCCAAACTACTAAAACAAAAGACGAAAATGAATTGTTTGCAAATCGGATAAATCGTATTATTGCTAAGGTTTATGCAGCAGACAAGCTATTGGATAGCATTAGTACTACTAAATTTGTGATTGAGAAAGAACCAGTAGGCACAAATTCTATTCAATCAAATTTTTCTACGGATTTAAAATGGCGAAAACCAACTTATCTAAGTTCTAATATGCTGAATATTGATTTAGTAATCGAAACGGATAAAGTGGTCTATTCTGGCAGAAAATCTTTAAAAACTATGGCTAAAAATTTTAGTGTGGCGGCTGGATTAGCACTATCGCTTACGCCAAAAATCCAAATTGAAAACGATTCAAGTGTTTTATTTATAGTGAATGCCAAAAGAAATTATATAGTCGAGAAGGAATACTTTCCAAATTCTGAAGCATTGAGAATAGAGATTCTCACTGTAACCGGGAAGTTACTTTATTCGTCAAATTACAACGCAAATTATTTCCAAGTAGTTAAAAAAGTATTGCCAGAAGAAATTGGGAACACTTATGAATATAAAATCTATTGGGACGGCAAAGATAATAATCATTCTAAATTGCCTCCCGGTAAATATGAAGTGCGGATGACGCTTCCAGCCATACCGTCAAATTACATGACTCAAACCACATTTGATTGGAGAAAATAGAAAATGCGAAGCGAAGACTTAATGATCAGAGCCATTCAATTGGCAAAAAAAGGAGCTGGTTACGTCAGCCCCAATCCTTTAGTAGGTGCATTGATAATAAAAGACGATAAAGTAATATCCGAAGGTTGGCATAAGAAATTTGGAGAACCGCACGCCGAGGTTGACGCAATAAATAATGCAGGCAATGAAGATTTAGAAGGAGCTACTTTGGTAGTGAACTTAGAACCTTGCTCTCACTATGGCAAACAACCGCCTTGTGCACCGTTAATTATTGAGAAGAAATTTGCGAAAGTAGTAGTTGGGATGACTGACCCTAATCCGGAAGTGTCCGGTAAAGGTATCGAATTGTTACGTGCCGCAGGAATAGAGGTTGAGACCGATGTACTTTTGCCTGAATGCAAATTCCTAAATAGATTTTTTTATAAGTTCATGACCGAAAATAGACCTTATGTAATAGTCAAATCAGGAATATCCGCCGATGGCTGTATCGCCACATATAGCGGCAATTCTAAATGGATTAGTTGCGAAGAAAGTCGTCTCAGAGTGCATATATTACGCTCACAAGTGGACGGAGTGTTAATCGGCGAAAATACTGCAACTAGAGATAATCCCAAACTGAATGTGCGAAATATGTCGGGCAGAAATCCCAAAAGAATTATTTTAGATACTAATTTATCTTTATCGTTAGAATTAGAAGTGTTTAAAGATGGCGACAGAGCAAATACCATTGTATTCACTTCCGAGGAATCGTCTCAAGTGCGTAAGGCAGAAAATTTAAAAATGGGCGGAGTAAAGATAATCGCTTGCGATTTGAACGATAAAGGCGAAATTAATTTGAATTGTGTTTTGAGCAAATTGGCCTCCGAATTCTCAATCAGCTCTTTAATGATTGAGGGCGGAGCTAAAATATTTTCATCATTCCTACAAGAAGATTTAATCGACGAAATGAAGCTCTATTCTGCTCCTATTTTCTTAGGAAAAGGTATTGGGATGTTTGATCACTTCAAACCATATTCGGTTAATAATGCCGCAAGATATAAATATATTGATTTCGGCTGGAGCGGCGAAGATATTGAGATTACAGCCATTAGAAATGAAGAATTAGGAACGAAATAGTAGAAATCATGAAATCATCTAAATACATTGCTTCATCATTACTGATTTTATCTATCGCATGCAATTCCGGCGAAAACAAGGCAAGTGTACTTGTGGATACAAAGACTAATAAAACTACGATTACTCAAGACGATAAGCCTTTTACCGTGGTTAATGCTATTGACATTGATCCGGCTGCATTTGTGCAGGGCTTAATATATCAAAACGGCAAACTGTTCATCAGTACCGGACTTGTAGAACACTCTTCGCTCAGACTATTTGACATAGCATCATCAACTGAATTGAAAAATATAACAGTGGAAGATGTGTTTTGCGAAGGTATAGCTATAGCAAATAATAAAATATTTCAGCTAACTTGGCAAAACGGAGAGTGCTTTGTTTATGATGCTAAAACTTTTGATAAAATCAAAACTTTCCATTATCGTGGAGAAGGTTGGGGTTTAGCATTCGACGGCAAAAGTTTGATAATGTCGGACGGCTCAAGCAAGCTAAAGTTCATCAATCCTGAAAATTTCTCAATTGAAAAAACAATTGAAGTAACCGACGACAAAGGCTATCCGCTTTATAATCTAAATGAGTTAGAATTTATCAACGGACAGGTTTGGGCGAATGTATGGACTACTGATTTCGTCGTTGCAATTAATCCCGAAACTGGGAAAGTCGAGAAAAAACTTGATTTGTCCGAACTCCGCACTTTGCTTACTCCTGATAATAAATACGCTGAAGTGCTGAACGGAATTGCTTATAACCCGGAAACGAAAAACTATTATTTCAGCGGTAAGCTATGGGGCAAAGTATTTGAAGTAAAAATTAAATAATTTGAAATAATATCGTACATTATAGAAATGATAATAAGTCAAGAAAGTAAAGGAATAAATTTATGGCAGAAAGACCCAAAATCAAACCTCCACTAACTGGATTTGATAAGTCAGTGGAAGTATTATGCCTAGTTGTGTTAATTGCCCTTTGGGGAATTGCTATTTATTATTTCCCGAAACTGCCTGATAAAATCCCTACTCATTTCAATGTTTCAGGAGCAATAGACGATTACGGATCAAAATTAAGTATATTTTTATTGCCGGGTATTGGCAGTCTTTTGTATGTATTACTTACGGCGTTAAATAAATTCCCGCATATTTTTAATTATTCAAAAGAGATTACTTCCGATAACGCATTAGCTCTATATTCAATAGCGACTCGGATGCTTCGAGTGATGAAATTTGTAATATGTTCACTATTTTTAGTAATATCTTTTGGAACTATCTGGTCTGCTTCCGGAAATAACAACTTCATCGGAATATGGCTATTACCAATAATCCTTTGTTCAGTTTTTGGACCAACGATCTATTACATAATCAAAATGAATAAAAGCTAAACTAAGATGCCTTTACTTGCATTTTTCCCAAAAGATATTTTCGTCTTTCCATTTATTCTTTACCGGCGAGTCATCATCAGAATATCCAATCGGAATCACGTTCAATGGTACTAAGTTTTCCGGTAAATTTAATTCCTTAGATACAATTTTTAGTCTGTCCTTGTCAGGAAACACTGCAGTCCACACCGCTCCCAAACCTATTGCTTCAGCGGCTATTAATATATTCTCAGTCGCAGCCGAGCAATCCATTATCCAAAATACATCGGTTTCAGGCTCAGAAATTTTGTTCATGTCGCCGCAAACAACTATTGCAGAAGTAGCACTTTTAAGCATTTTAGCATAAGGCAATTGTTCTGCTAATTTGTCGAGTATTGCTCTGTCGGTGATAGCGATAAAAGCCCAAGGCTGACGATTCATCGCAGTTGGAGCTGCTATACCGGCTTTGAGCAACTGAGTTAATTGTTCTTTAGTTACCTTTTGCTCAGTATAGCTTCGGACGCTTTTGCGGTTCGCTATTGTTTCCAAAACCTTATTCTGCGAATCCTGAGCCGAAGCCGCACTTGTTAATCCAACTACTGCCATTAGCACTCCAATAATTTTATTTTTCATTTTTTTCTGCTTCATTTTTGTTATTTTGTTCTTCATTAATTGCAACATATCTTTCTAATTTAAAAGTCTCGCCTAAATATCGCTTACGAACTTCAGGATTATCGGCTATACTTTGTGCTGATCCTGAAGTATAGATATTACCATCAATCAGAATATATGCTCTGTCGGTAATCGACAAGGTCTCATGCACGTTATGGTCGGTAATTAGCACCCCAATCCCTCGTTCGCTGAGTTTGTAAATTATATGCATAATGTCCTCGACAGCGATTGGGTCGATTCCTGCGAAAGGCTCATCGAGTAGTACAAATTTCGGGTTTGAGGCTAATGTACGAGCGATTTCGCATCTACGGCGTTCGCCGCCGGACAGCATATATCCCTTGCTTTTGCGTATATGAGTTATGCCGAAATCTATCAATAATTCTTCTAGTTTATCGGTTCTCTGCTTTCGAGTCATATTTTGCAATTGTAGAATAGCCATAATATTATTTTCTACGCTCATTTTGCGGAAAATCGAAGGCTCTTGCGGCAAATAGCTGATGCCTAATTTTGCTCTTTGATACATAGCTCTTCCGGTAATATCGTTACCATCAATTTGCACGATACCGGAATTAGGCTGCACCATACCTACGATCATGTAGAAAGTAGTAGTTTTGCCGGCACCGTTTGGCCCGAGCAGTCCCACTATTTCGCCCTGCTTTACTTCTACGCTTACTCCTTTGACTACTGTTCTTTGTTTATATTTTTTTACTAAATTTTCCGCTTTTAATACGCTTGCGTTTTCCATTAATTTCTTTCTCTAAGAGTATAGCTTGTTATGATTTTTTCATTAGCTCGCAAAATCTCGAATTCAAATTTTTGACCGACTTCTGCATCGAACACAGCCATATAAAAATCTTCTGCTTTACGAATTTTTTTGCCGTCCACTTCCATTATTAAGTCGCCCGGTTCAATTCCTGCAAGAGTGGCAGCGGAATTATTATATGTACGAGTAACGAATAGTCCATATTCAGAATCAATTTTATAATATTTGGCGATTCGAGTATCTAATATCTGCAAGTCCATTCCGAGGAAGAAATTGCGATTAATTTGTTTATCCTTCTTTAATCTATTTACTATATTCGAAACTCTATTGCTTGGAATTGCCCAACCGATACCGATACTGCCTGCTCCAGAGCCGTTCTGAGCCGTTGAAAAGATTACGGTATTCATACCAATTACTTCGCCATTGCCGTTAACCAATGGACCGCCGGAATTGCCGGAGCTAATTGCAGCATCGGTCTGCACCATACCTTTGTAAACTCTTTTATTGTCTTGCACGAAATCAACACCGAAATTCGATACTACACCGACTGTTACAGTAGGCTTGGCATTCAAATCAAACAGACCGAATGGATTGCCGAAGGCGATAGCCCATTCGCCGGGAATTATATCATCGGAATTGCAAAACTTTAAATATGGTAGATCCTTGTCAGCATCTATTTTCAACAATGCTACATCCGAAGTCTCGTCGGCACCAATTACTTTAGCATCATATTTCTCGCCTCCGGTCATCGTAACTATAATTTTAGATGCATTACCGGCTACGTGGTGATTCGTTACTATATAACCATCTTTGGAAATAATAAAACCCGAACCAAGACCGTGTACTTCCATATCTCGTCCTCCCATTTGTCCACGAAATAGATCGAAAAACGGGTCATTACCGAAATATTGACTTAGAGGCGATTGAGTACGAATTACTTCTGTAACTGTGATGCCTACAATCGCTGGGCTTACTATACGAACGGCTTCAGTAATAGCACTTTTGCGCGAATTATTAATATTCGTCTGAGCTTGAAGATTAATGCCAGCAAATAGCAATGTGATAGTCATAATAAAATAAGCAGTTGAACTAATTCTTTTAAACATAAATATTCCCAATTAAAATTATTACAAACTAAAGATTCTATGACGTTTTACTATGCAATTTTCTTTTTTGATTACTCTAAAAATATCCCTACAAAATAATTATCTCTAGTCTATGAGAATGTATAATCATATATCTATTTGAATATTTTCCTTATAGTTTAACTCCGAAATTTTTTTCTAATTTCTTAGATTATCTATTTTGATTGTTGGTAAAATCTAATTTGACACATTTCAGCACTGAAGTACATTTGTAATAGTGAATTATTCCGGTTTGCGTGAATATTCAACAATTCCTTCATTTTTAAGCGTTTTCATTATTTCTTTTAACAAAGTATTCGTAATTTCGGTCAAAGTATCATATATATTGCCTCCATTATAACCGTCTCCAATCCATACGGTTCTATTCTTTTTCAAATCGCTTAGCACCCAATTAAACGCTACGTTCGGCTTTTCCATCGGTTTACCGTCTGAATTTAATTCTTTAGCATAAGAATATAACCGCACATTGAATCGCAAAACTGCATCTACTCCGGCTTCAGCAAGAATTCTCGAACTGTCCTGAGCAGTATAGACGCGAGTAGGCAGGAAGAGTTTATTGCTCTCAACTGCTTGCATTTTGTAAGATAAAAAGTATTGTGCCAAAGAACTTTCCCATGATTTTCTTACTGCAAAATTTTCAGAAGGCACATCAATTAGCACTTTCGTAAACGATGTGTCTCGATAGTCCGGATCAACAAAAGAATGTACGTCTAAAACATCACTACTTGAAGAATCGCCCAAGCCTATGCAAGACACCATTGAAATCGCAATTAAACTCATTACTAATAAAATACGCATAATTTTCCTTAGAAATCAAAAATACATTTTATATCCTTCAATATCGACGAATGAAGCGAATTCAAGTTACATATAAATTTAATAATATATTCAAATTTTTTTATTATATATTCGTCTCTGCACGTTATTCTTATGCAATATGGAATTTCGCAGTCTGTATAGAATAATTATGTATAATGATTTGGATTAGAAATATAACAATATGAGCTTAATAGCAATAGTCGGCAGACCAAATGTAGGGAAATCCACCCTTTTTAATAGGATAGTCGGAAGTAAAGAAGCAATAGTCGAGGATACTCCAGGAGTAACTCGCGACCGCATATATGCTGAGTCCGAATGGAACGGCAAAAGATTTATGCTAATTGATACCGGCGGATTCGTGCCAGGTAGTGAAAATTTAATAGAAAAAGCAATTCGCGAGCAAGCTTATATCGCCATCGAAGAAGCTGATTCAATTATTTACATGTGCGACGGACGCGACGGTATTACTCCATTCGATGAAGATATAGGAAAAATCCTAAGACGTTCGCATAAACCGGTTACTTTAGTAATCAATAAATGCGACAATGCAAAAAGTGATGCAAATTCCTTTGAATTCCATAAATTAGGACTTGGCGAACCATTCCCAATTTCCGCTCTAAGCGGCAGAAGTACTGGAGACTTTTTAGATCAAGCCGTAGAGCCAATCGTCGGTTTGGACAATGAAGAAGATGATACAAGATTGAAAATCGCTATCGTCGGCAGACCAAACGTAGGCAAATCAAGTATTTCAAACGCATTGACCGGTAAAGATCGTTCAATCGTTACCAATATTCCCGGCACTACTCGCGATGCAATCGACTCTGTAGTGAAGCATTACGGCGAAGAAATAGTATTGATTGATACAGCCGGACTACGCCGAAGAGCCCAAATAAGCGAAAACGTAGAATTCTATTCCATAATGCGTACAGCAAGAGCCATTGACAGATGCGACGTGGCTGTGATAGTTATCGACGCTGAACGCGGATTAGAAGATCAAGATAAAAAAATTATTAATCAAGTAGATGAAGCCCGTAAGGGTATGCTGATTATGTATAACAAATGGGATTTAGTAGAAAAAGACCATAAAACAGCCGATAATTTAACCAAACAATTCAAAGAAGAAATGAAGATGTATGATTACATCCCACTTCTATACGGATCAGCTCTTACCAAACAAAGACTTACCAAAATATTTGACATCTGTAAGGATATTAAGCTCCGAAGAGAGTCAAGAATACCTACTCATAAATTGAATGATATTTTGTTAGCGGAATTTGAGAAAACTCCGCCGCCAGCTATCAAGGGACGCGATTTGAGAATTAATTATATTACTCAAGTAAGCACCGAGCCGCCTGTATTTGCATTCTTCTGTAATTTCCCGGATGATATTCCTGATTCGTACAAACGATTCATGGAAAGAACGATGAGAAGAATTTTCGATTTCGAAGGCACTCCGATTTCATTCGTGTTCCGCAGAAAGAATACTAAATGGTCAGAACAAGAAGCTAGAAAACAATAATTTCATATTTGATTTTGTTAACTAAATCCCTAT
>CAZIIZ010000055.1:0-9700 GCA_964539225.1 uncultured Hyphomicrobiales bacterium
CATATTAGTGCCATACATAGCATCTAAGCGAGAATATACTTTCATTGTAGAATTTCTCCAAGTCCATTGACTTCTGGCTCTGAGCATCGCATTTACCCATTTTTTGAACAATTGGCTCGGATCGGACACTATGTACTTAAGCATTTTTATCAATTCTTCTAAATTCGGCTCTAATAAATAAGCTTCGTGAGTCAGTTCTTTTTCGTCGAGGATTATCCCAATTGGTCGAGAAGCAGAAGGAATTAACCACCCTACCGATTCATCTACGAAATCATCAGTCGAACCGCCCTCGGTTACCATTACTGGTATGCCGCAAGCCATTGCTTCTAATGTAGGCAAAGAGAATCCTTCTCCGCGATACGAACTAACAAAAATATCAGCCGCTCTGTACAATTCTGCCATTTCCCATTCTGTCAACTTTTGATCAATATAATGAATTTCTGGTGCATTCGGAATATCTTTGAATTCTTCAATTTTCGCTTTGGAAGTTTGACCTTTATAGAAACTATCGCCGCCAATATCTTTAATAATTAAGCATACGTCGTCATCAGCAGTAAATAATTTCATAAATGCTTCCAATAACACATCCGCTCCTTTGCGATATACTGTGCCACCGACGAATAATATCTTGAATCTTTTCGTAGTAGGAATTGCATATTTATCTCCGAACGGAGTAAATAATTCAGGATCAATGCCGTTTGGAATCACTTGCACTTTATTGAAATCCACACCGGAGTCAATAAAGGAACGTCTCGAAAAATTCGAAGGTGTCCAAATTTCATTGGCTTGATTGAAAATTTCTATAAAATCTTTCCTATGAGCAGTAAATTCCCATGGTTGCATAATTATCCATTTAGCTCCTATCGGAGGTTCGGCTTTAGGAGGCCATTGATGGCGAATCCACACATAAGGTAAAGATTTTATCTCTTCTGATAGTTCTTTATCCTTAAATCGAATATCGTGAGCAGCGAGTCCTGCATATTTTTCAACTTCCGGATCGAAGAACTTATCGTCTTCGTATGGAACAATAGTTAACTCCGCGACTTCAGTATTAATAATTTGAGAACATATTTCCCTATTAATCAGAGCAAGCGAATGATATACGAACTGAGTACCTTCCCATATAATATTAAGTTCCGGATTGTATGATTCCGAGACTTCTAATTTGTGGTCAATATCAGCCCTTGAGGTTTCGCTCTCCAATAATTCAGTCATATACTCGATATTTTCATTTTGCTCTACCGGAATAATTTCAGTAGAATTTGTATTTTTAAATATACGAACCGATAAATTAAAATCAAAATAAGGATTATCCGGATCATCAATTATCGAATAATCTAAAACTTTAAATTCTTTATTAACTAAATAATCCCTGATAAATTCTTCATCGTTTCCTTCGTCAATTCCTTCATTGTCGTGAAGTTCGGGTGCGTCAGGCAATTTATCTTGAACCGATTCAATTAATGAATCTGATTGTTTATTACTTTGGACAAAGTCTTCATATTTAATTTCGAAACTTAATGGGTCTAGCATATTTCTATCTTTCAATGACTTATAAATGTACTGCAATTGCTTGAAATATGTTTTGAAAGAATATACTTGTGGCATTTCTGCTCTCATTCTTTCGATTCGCTCTTTATCTTGCACGCAATTGTCAATTGTTCGAATCAATTCTTCGACCGAATTATACTTGTATAAAAATCCGGTTATACCTTCTATAATGAAATCTTGTATTCCGCCGATTTTCGCACCAATTACCGGCAATCTCATAGCAATTAATTCTAAAATTACCAGTGGAGCACAATCCTCCCAGATACTTGGTACTAAAGCAATATCAATTTTCGTTCCAATTTCGCTTAAGTCATTATAATTATATGTACCGTGATAAATTAAACGTTTATTTGTATCGATTATGTCTAAATATTCTTTATAATATGCAGAAACAAAGCCGAAAATATGAAATTCTGCAATATGTGCTGGAAAATATTGAGCTATAACTGCGATGATATGCACGCCTTTCTGAGGCATTACTCCGCCTATAAAGCCAAATTTCAAAGGTTCGGATAATTTTCTCGTGCTGCCTTGAATCAATTGTTCAATATTCTGCAATTCATCGACAATACGATTTGCCTGATTTACGACCGGCATTCGCTCCGGCGAGCATCCGAATTCCGTAAACAATTGTTTCTGACGATTTGATACCGTTAAAGTAATATCTATTTGATTATTAACGACATCTAAAGCAGTCAAAATCCTTTTTTTGTAGGATTCTAATTTATCGGGATTGTCTTTTACTGAAAAAGAATTTTCAATCATATCAACGCCGTTCCAGAGATTCAATTTCTGATCGAACATATATAGATTCGGATCGATAATATAATAATTATGCGGAGTAAAGCACGACGGAATTCCTCTTTCCTTTGCGATTTTGGCTATACTCATCGTCAATCCGTGGAAATTATGGAAATGAATAACATCCGGTTTGAATTCGTCAAGCACACGCTCAAATTGCATATTTACAAATTGATCGTTAATCTCTCGGTCGGGATTGTTCGGGTCAGTGAAATAAGCAGGTCTATTGTATAGCCCGTATAAACGCACGCCTTCTTCTGAGGTGATTTCCAAAGAGTAAGCTGGTTGAGTGTCATCTTGACGGAGTGAAGCATAAAATACAGCTGTGTTATATCCCGATTGGGCTAATTCTAAAGCTATTGACTTAGGCAAAGTAGTGCCTCCGCCGGATTCATTCCATCCGTACATTACGAATAGTATTCTGTCCCGATTATTATCAATAGTATAAATTGGATCTTCTTCAATTTCTGTTGTATCAATTATTTCGGTCTCTGTTATCGGCTCTGAATAATGTATGCCGAGTTCTCGTTCGGCTTTCTCAATATTGGAAATAGGAATATTGAATTGCCTATATCTGTTAATCTTTGAAATATCAATTTCTTCGTCAAATAGTATTTTGATTATTGAATTAGCAATATCTTGTTTGGAATTAGTAAGCTGTGAATTAATTAAATTCAATAGCTTAGTTACTCTCGCTACATATTGATTTCTTTCGGTACTATCGTCGTACAAACCGTGCATACCATCTTCGGAATAATACTTATTATCGTCGGGCTTCAAATCATTATGCCACTTATTCGTAAAGTATTGATGGTTAATGTGGTCGATTCCGTCCGGTTTTAAATAGTGTCGCTCAAAATTATCCAATCCAATAAGCTCTTTTGTTTTTGATTCAAAGTGATAAACTACAATTTTCGGATTATATAAAACTTTAAATCCGACTTTTCGGAGTTTCAGGCATAAATCCAAGTCTTCATATCCGAAATAATAATTTTCGTCGAAGCCTTTAATTTCCCTAAATACTTCTCTACGAATAGCCAGCAATGCACCGGTAACAAATTGGAATTCTCGTTCTTTATTGACTCTTTGAGAGTTGACTGGTGCACTTAAATATATATGGTAATGAGTTAATAAATCCGGTTTTAAATAACCATAAACTATTCCGCTATGTTGCACATAATGCTCATCAAACAGTAGCTTTCCGCCTTGAATACCTACAGCGTCGTCCGTCTTGAATTTCTCAATTAAACTATCTAACCAATTTTCGCATACTTTTGTATCATTGTTTAGGAATACAAGATATTTCCCTTCGGCAATTTCAGCTCCTTGGTTATTTGATTTAGAATACGAGGCAGAACTTGAATTTTCAATTAATTTGATTTTCTCTGTGTCTCTCAACTTTTTCAGATATTCACTTGTGCCGTCTTCGGAATTATTATTAACCACTATAATCTCGAATTTATATTTAGAGCCTACCTCGAAAATTGAATCAAGACATTGCCGAGTATATTCTATCCCGTTACGTACCGGAATTATAATAGAAGCTTTTATTTCTTTATCTGTCTGATGAATCACAGGCGAAGCTTCTGGATAGAATTGAATTTGTTCACCGTTATTAATTTGCTTAAGTTCGCTCTCCAACGAAGCAATATCCATAGCTTGTAATTGCTGAATTTTAGGGCTATTGGCTGTAATGTGTTTATATTTACCATAAACATATTTCTTCGAGTCGATAAAGTTTTTTCTATTGGAGGATGAAATGCTTGATTTGTCGTTTCTCCAAGTATATTCAGCTGTAATCAACTTAATATGAGAAAATTTATATTCTCTCGACAATCTTAGCCATAATTCCCAGTCCTCGTGGGTCTGAAGTTGTTCGTCGAAACTTCCGAGTTGATCAGTACAAGATTTCTCGTGCATAATGTTCAAGATAGGAATAAAATTTCCGATATGAATTTTTTCGTAATCGAACTCTTCAGAATAAATTACGTTTTTTCGAGCTATAAAATATTGATGGTCGTGCAATTCTTGCTCTACACGATACGAATCAGTATAGGCAATTTTAAAATCTGTATTCTCTAAATAATTACACAGAATTTCTAAATGCTCAGGATAGTATTTATCATCATCGTCTAAATAAGCTATATACTTTCCTTGAGCCATATTCAGACCAAAATTGCGGGCGAAAGCCGCTCCGTGGTGTTCGGCATTGAAATAATATTTAATACGTTTGTCGTCGAAATGCTGAATAAAATCTGCTATTTCGACTCCGCCATCGCTTACTACTATTAATTCAAATTCTTCGAACATTTGATTGAGAACGCTCTCAATCGCAATTTTCATTAATTCCGGTCGAGTGCCTTGAGTAGGCATTATTATGCTAACTTTGGGATTCGGAATTATGCTGCTTATTTCATCAAATATCGGTGTATAGTCGGTGTTGATAGCATTGGGTGTTGGGCTGATATTTGCTGTTGCGGCAGTAATATTACTCGGAAATTGAGTTTCAACCATACTTTCGCTGAATTCTTTAGCAATTGACAATATTTCTTGTTCGAGATTCTCAAACGTAGCCTCATGAATATCTTCGGATAAGGCTTGATTATCTGCCAAATCATTAGACATCTTCTTGGGCGAATAATATCTGTAATTGTTCGATACTTCAGTAATTTGCATCGGAATATTTTTATCGTCTAATTCATCGAATATAGCTTTATGAGCGAAGAAACTATGCTTTTCGTTTAACTGGAATTCACTATTCAAACCTTCGGTAAAATCGGGCAAATAGCTTCTGACAGAACCAAGGCATTTGTATAATTCATCTACATATAGATTGTACTTTTTATCGTGCATTTCATCGGACAATTCGAATGATTCATTACGGCTCGGAAGTATAATATACGGACTGATAAATATCAAATCTTTAAAGCTATAAAGGAAAGGCAGAATTTCAGTGTGTTGAAAGTCTAAATCGGAAATATCCGTTACCGATTGCAAAATATCTATAATGTTATCAATTGATTCGCTGTTGTCGATATGCAATCCAATTATTTCACCAGCTTGTATAAATAGTTGGTTAATATCTGTATCAATATTTCCGAAGAAATCATCAGGAGCAGAAAAGAAGTATGCTTCAGGAATAAACATAGTAAGATTAGGGAGCTTATACTCGCTCAATAGGAATGCAAGTATGTACGGAATACATACATTATAATAGTTAAACAAACTATTCTGAATCCTGATCAGATCCATTCCGGAATATTTTGCCTCAACTATATGCAAGGCAATTACCGCAATGTTGCTGTATTTCATTTTTTTAATTAATATACGGCTCAGTTCATCGGCACAAACTGCCCAAATCTTTAAATTTGGATTGTCGTATCTTTGAATAGAATTCAACAATGCGAACGAGCGTACTATGTTATTCTTATTAATTATTAAGCAAATATTTCTTTTCATAAATAAATCAGCTCCGAATCTAGAAAAATTGTGCAAAAGAACACGCTCTTGTTTCCTATCAATTATCTTACCAATTATTTGACTTCGGATTAATTCATAAGTTTATTTGAGAAATATTTCACTTGATTTTATGGAAGTGAATTCATACAGTCCATAATACCCACTTCAGATTTCGGTATTAGCTACACTGTATAATGGAGTATATAAGTTCGTTCTTTTACCCCAGCGAAGGTTTTTTAGTTTTAACCATCTTCAGCCTTAGTAGCAAAATTCCCGATTGCAATCCAAACCTTATTCGCTGAAAACGTACTTCGAAACTAAGAAAGTGGCGACAGGTATGAATTCGCCAAATAATAAACTAAAAATTTAACTCTATATTTCGAGATATTATTCTTAAATTGCAACATTGAAATTACTAATATTACGTAAGTAATTTCTATTGATATACTTATAACGGAAAATTACCTTATTTTAGGTATAAACGAAACTGAAGAATAATACTCGAATAATCAAATATGCCATGAATCAAGATCTATAATTAGTATTATTTTAGGTCTTACACGATTACAAACAAACAATAGAAACCAATCACAACAGGTAATAATTCGAGGATAAAAATGATGAGGATTTTTTGTAGTGCCAAAATATGGAACTACAATGATTTGTAATTAAGGAGATGGTGAAGATTATGGGGAATGTAATTCAAACAGAAAAATATAGCGGCTTGACCGAAGCTCAAGCCAAGCAGAAACTCGAAAAAGAAGGCTTTAATGAACTTCCTTCCTCTAAGCCAAAGGGCATAATGCACATAATATTAGGCGTGATTAAAGAACCAATGTTCATTTTATTGGTGGTTTGCGGTACGCTGTATTTAGTGCTTGGCGATGTACAGGAAGGATTGATGCTTCTGGGGTTCGTATTTGTAATCATGGGCATTGAATTCTATCAGGAAAAGAAAACAGAAAAAGCCTTAGATGCTCTGAAAGATCTTGCCAGCCCGAGAGCATTAGTTATCCGAGATGGAATTGAGAAACGAGTAGCCGGCAAAGAAGTCGTAACCGACGATGTTGTATTATTGCAAGAGGGCGACAGAGTGCCAGCCGATGCTGTAGTTTTGACGTGCAACAACCTGATGATTGATGAATCATTACTAACCGGAGAATCCATTCCTGTCAGTAAAAGAGAAGGCAAGGACGGAGATGTGAATACTAATCCCGGTGGCGATGATATTCCTTACGTTTACTCCGGTTCGATGGTAGTGCAAGGCAATGGGCTAGTGAAAATTATAGCAACCGGAATTAATACCGAAATCGGCAAAATTGGGAAAGCATTAGAATCCGTAACGGAAGAGCCGACAAGATTAAAAAAAGAGATGACCGTGCTGATAAAGCGTTTGGCAATTATCGGCATTCTACTTTGCTTAGTGGTAGTAGTGGTTTATACTATTACTCGCGGAGACTTGCTAAACGGATTTTTGGCGGGTATTACTCTGGCAATGGCTGTACTGCCTGAGGAATTCCCAGTAATTCTTACTGTCTTTCTTGCTCTGGGAGCTTGGCGGATGTCGAGGAAAAATATATTGACTCGGAAACCTGCCGCTATCGAGACGCTCGGCTCGGCAACAGTATTATGCACTGATAAAACAGGAACTTTGACCGAAAATAAAATGACAGTTACCCAATTATTTAATGGTAGCGATTTCCATACAGCCTCTACTAATGCGAAATTTCCAGAACCATTTCACGAATTAATTGAATATGGGATTTTGTCGAGTCAGATAAATCCTTACGATCCAATGGAGAAAGCTATTACTCGTGTTGGCGAAAAACACTTTCAAGACACAGAACATCTTCACGATGACTGGGTGATGGAGAAAGAATTCGCTTTGTCGAAGGAGCTATTGGCAATGTCGAGAGTATTTAGCAATACAGGCAGTAAAGGCAAAATAATTGCAGCCAAAGGAGCACCGGAAGCGATATTCGATTTGTGCCATCTTAACACAGATGAGAAAACCAAATACGAAGCAGCAGTTACCGAAATGGCGACATCGGGATTAAGAGTGTTGGGCGTAACCAAAGCCACAATTAATTCTAAAAATTTGCCGGAATCACAGCATGATTTTGATTTTGAATTTTTAGGATTAATCGGAATGTCCGACCCTATCAGAGAAAATATACCTGCTGCCGTAGCAGAATGCCACAAAGCCGGTATCCGAGTAATTATGATAACAGGCGATTATCCCGTAACAGCTCTAAGTATAGCCAAAGATATAGGTCTGGAAAATCCTGAATTGTGCATTGCCGGCGATGAATTGCAAACAATGAGTGATGAGGAATTAGCTGAAAGAATAAAAGAAGTAAATGTTTTCGCCAGAGTAATTCCTGAGCAAAAGCTGAAAATTGTAAATGCGTTAAAGCGAAACAATGAAATTGTAGCCATGACAGGCGACGGCGTAAATGATGCTCCTGCACTGAAAGCAGCAAATATCGGAATAGCTATGGGAGCAAAAGGGACTGACGTAGCAAGAGAAGCATCATCGTTGGTGCTGATGGACGATAATTTCGCATCCATTGTAGGAGCAATCAAGATGGGTCGCAGAATCTTTGATAATCTCCAGAAAGCATTTGGATATACTTTCGCAATTCACGTTCCTATTGCCGGACTGTCCCTAATTCCAATTTTCTTTACAAATATGCCGTTAATTCTGTGGCCTGTGCATATAGTATTCCTTGAATTAATTATCGATCCTGCTTGCTCAATTATATTTGAAGCAGAAAGAGCAGAATCTAATATCATGTCGAGACCGCCCAAGAAACTTGATGAACCGTTCTTTGGAGCAAAGAAAATAGCTTTAAGTTGCGTCCAAGGGATTGGGGTGTTAATAGTGTGCCTTTTAGTATATTTTATCGGACAAGAAATCGGCTATAACGATAAAGAAGTTCGAACGCTTACGTTTGTTACATTGATTGTATCAAATATCGCTATCATCCTATCAAACCGTTCATGGACAGCCAATATTTTTAAAATTATTATTACTCCAAACAAAACAGTAAAATGGATTGTTGGCGGAGCTATTATATTTCTGACACTTATCCTAAATATTCGATTTTTATTAGATTTGTTCAGGTTTGAAAGAATTGGGATTATAGAAGCACTGATTTGCATAATTGCCGGCATTTTTAGTATTACTTGGTTTGAACTATATAAACATTTCAAGCTGTCAAAAAAGATACTTCAGACCGCAGAGTAATGATTTTCTTGGATAGCCGAGTGAGTAGTAATTCTGAGTTTACAAAGAAAACTTTGTTTTCACTAGAGGAAAATGACAGGGTTCTGTATTATATTGTAAGACCGTAACACATTCGCAAAACGTTATAGAAGGCATTGCTTACAACTTATATCGAAGTCCTGGGATTATTATCTCTAAAGCAATCTTATAGGAGAAATATTGCCACAAAAAGGGCAATAATGATGAAATAATCTCCAATAATAACCATCAATTAATCAAAATACTGACTCGATTTTTCAAATTCTAACAGAATAACAACACCAATTTCCGACTTAGTCGTTTTGCAACGCTCTTTTAAATTGCATTTATATTTATTGATTTGCATATTTTAAAAAAAACTCCTCCGCTCTGCGATTTCTCGGCTGAACGGAGGAGTTTAAATTATTGAACTTAGTAACTATTAAGCAATTTAATTGCTTAAAGGAGTAAAGCTGCCATTTACATCACCGCCGCAAAGCGATTTAATGTCTAAAGTAGCATCAGCACCGTTAATAACAACAGAAGCCGGATAGAATACGAAGTTCGAAATACGCCAATTAGTAGCTGTTAAGTTACCAATTTTTTGACGTAATGGAGCAACATCTAAACTGTTAATACTTC